>NZ_JBXSQH010000006.1:0-103383 GCF_057063525.1 Gilliamella sp. X-46
TGGTTATAAGTCTTTAAAAAAAGTCCCTCTCTCAAAAAATGTATCGGATTTTCACTTAATGCTAATTTTTGTTCTATTTCCATTACATGACTTCTCTTTATTTATTTGATTTTACCCCTGAGCCACCCGCCATCGACACTTCCAGCGTCGCCGGCGGGGGGCGGCGCGATTGTGGCTTCGCCGCAACAGCGCAACCCTAAGGGAAATGCCCCAACTGACGCGAGGGCGTTATTCTTTGTTAGATTGTCCTCTCAGGCACCATAACCACCCCCGCGGCCCAAGGATTAAGGACTAAGCAATAAAAGCTAAGGTGTGGTGCAAACAGCGAAATCACTGTAGGAAGCGCTGACGCTGGTAACGACGCCGTCGTACGAGTAGACATCGAAGCCATGGCTACCTGCCGCGGCGCTTGTCCAGTAGTAGTAGCCGACGAAGCCCGCATCAGCGTAGCTGTCCATGTGGCCCCACTCCGTGAAAAATCCTGAACCTATGTGACGCTTGTAACCATTAAAACCAGACGACGGCACGGCGCCTAAATTGCTATAGTTTGAATTGGTTAAATCCCTTACCCTAGCAAGACGATAACCCAAACCACTACACCAAGTGGATTGGTTATTCTGAGTATCCAGTTTATCACTCCGATTGACGAACCACTGCCTTAACACAAATCCATAACGAACCTCATTACCACTTCTATCCCTACCGACCAACTCAAATCTCTGTGGCAAAGATAACGACGGAGTAAGCCGACTAGGACTACTTGAATTTATCTGAGAACTACTTGCCCTAGGACCATGCAACGTTACCCGTGTTACATAACTGGATTTATCTCTAATCCATTTATCTTCGTTTGCACCTTGGTTTGGCCGTCTCCAACTCACCGTTGCCCCTAGACTACCACTTGTATTAACCGTCCAACTCAACTGACTTGCATCGATTCCACCTATGAGCAAATCAAAATACAATCCGTCAGCACCCGTTGTAGGAAAATTTCGGTCGTAAGACGATGGATTTGTAGACTGAACTAAAAAGCCCTTAGTAGGACTCCATATGTTAGCTGGGCCTGCAAAGCGAGGGTTGTCATAAGAAACGATGCCAGCAGTGCCACCCAACAACAAATTCGGCCTGACCGAACAAATAACCGGCTGTGACGACAAAGTGATATAATAATTCGCCGTCCCTCCGTAAAATCGACTACTTCTAGGCACACCATAACGAGTCTCTAAAGTCCCCCCTGTACTACTTAAAGTTAACCTATAAGGCGCTTTACATAGACTTAATGCATCA
Organism: Gilliamella sp. X-46; assembly: GCF_057063525.1. Lineage (NCBI taxonomy): Bacteria > Pseudomonadati > Pseudomonadota > Gammaproteobacteria > Orbales > Orbaceae > Gilliamella > Gilliamella sp. X-46. Next base: position 1,288 of record NZ_JBXSQH010000006.1, read on the forward strand.
CTACGACTAACGATAGTGCCATTTTTATCCTTTATTGTTAAATCTATACGCCCTGATGCTGTTACTCCATTAACACCCTGTCCATCCCCATCATCATCTCCCCACTTCCCTTGGCTAACCAAATTATTTATATCTATTGCATACTCACCATTTACCAATGAGACCGATGCGGGAACCACCGTGTGTATATCATTAAATGTATAATTACCTCTAGGTAACATTATCGGATTGGTAGCACTTGATGTGTTAGCTGACTGACTAATACGTCTTCCATCTGGCAACTCAATTGCCAAGAAGGTGTCTGTATTAGTTGCCTTTGTCTGTCCACCATCAAATGTTAAATATGGCGCACTACCTTCAATTGCTCTTGATGTCTGGGCCGTTAATGCCACTGAACCCTGTGTATATGACAATAACAACAATGCCACGAAGAACAACGCCGATTTAAATAACAATGAAGGTTTAAATAATAACCTCGGTTTGGATAGCAATGGCGGCCCTAATAACCACTTGGATATCGACGATAATTTTACCGAACATGTGGCCGATGACCTGACCAAAGCGGTTTCCGACGATATTTCCAAAGATGTTGCCGAAGTACCCGCCGAAAACATCGCCTGTAAAGACCACGACGACGGCGTCCATTTCGCTACGCGAAATGACCTCGCTGATGAAAATAAGAACTGTGTCTGTTTTAGACTACGGTGAAATTGAAAAAGATTTTGAGCATAGGTTTGGCAGGCCAGATGCCAGATGCCAGATGCCATAAATGGTAACGCATTTCGATTATCCTGTCAAGTAATTTTTTGTTTTATTTGAATTTTTTATAATTGACTGCTCGACTAATGAGCACTCCCTTGCTTTGAAAGCGATTAAATTATAACCGTGTGAGTAATAATGCGCTACCTTTTTTGTTAAAAATTTGTAAAGTTTTGTTAAAGGATGAGTCAGCCTATGTTGGCGGGCTACTGGGGACGACTTTTGCTGGTGGTTTTTGGTTAAAAACCAACAAACAAAAACTTCAATAAAATCAATACCTTTCCTGACCGATTTTTGGTTAAATTTGAGAAGTTTGTTTGGCGGGGAGGTTGTCGATTTGTTGTTAAATTGATGTTATTATCTTGCTGTTTATTAATACAATGATAGGAATTATGTTGATAACATGGATATGCCGAGGTAGTCGGTTTACGTCAATGGATGGAAATCCGAAAAGCTGTGCTAGGATTATATTGCTACTCTTTATTTTCATTCTTGCTTTTGTTCCATTAACCTATTGCTTTGCACAAGAAAGATCCTACCGAAATAAAGGCGATCATCTCCTTTTTACGCCTAAAGTGGGGGATATCTATTTGTTTAATTTAGCGAATGTCGGAAGAAGCGGTAACGATGATTCTAACGATTTTATTTATGATCTGTATCAAGAGAAGATCATTAAAATAGATGATTCTGATATTGATAACTTCAATACTGATAAGATTGGTAGATATCAAGACCTTTATGTGGGAATGAAGTTGTTAAGCTATAATTCAAGCAATTATGTCTACTCTGTTGCACTTTCGAATGTAGCTTATACGTCATTAAGCCAAGCTAAATCAAATCTCATTTTGTCGTCTTCTTATACTAGGCAGCATAATTCACTTGATGATCGGGAAATGGCTGACTTGCGTCAAAACGATATTATGACCGATGTCATTCGTCGATCTTTAGGTAAATCCTCTAAGAAGGATCCTTATTATTCTGTGTTTAAGCCGATGAAACATGATGTGTATTTAATTGATTTAGATAAATTTAATACCTTTAATTATAAATACAGTAATGAGTTTAATCAGGATGATATCTATCAACAAAACCTGACTAATATAGATGGCGTAAGTACAGACGATTTTAATAAAGACGCGAAGAATAAGAGTAAGAAGATCTATGTCGGTATGAAGATGGATTTTTACAGTTTAAGAAACGATTATTATCAGTTTGCTGTTTCAAAATCAGGTTATACGTCGTTAAAAGAGGCTAAAATTAAGCTTCCGTCTTTTGATTATAATCTTTTTGATTTGACGATAAGTGGCAAGGCGGTAAGGTATATGATTAATCATGGTATCATTGTCGATAAAGTTCGCGAATCAGAATACCTAAGTAAAGAAGAAAATGATAATAAGAAGTAGTTACAAGATAATGCTAACCTTGTGGTAATATTGATAAAAATCAGGTGGTTGTTGATACCTGATTTTTGTTTGTATGCTAATTATGGTGATTAATCGTCACTATATCCTAAGCTGCGCAATGCTCGCTCATCATCCGCCCAACCCGCTTTGACTTTGACCCAAAGCTCTAGATGGACTTTGTTGTCAAAAAATGACTGCATATCTTTGCGGGCTTCTATGCCTATTTTTTTGATTTTTTCGCCTTTATTGCCGATAACCATTTTCTTTTGTCCATCGCGTTCAACTAAGATTAATCCGTTAATGCGATACATTCCATTGCGTTCGTCTACTTTGAATTGTTCAATTTCAACGGTTACCGAATAAGGTAGTTCATCGCCTAAAAAACGCATAAGTTTTTCGCGGATGATTTCCGATGCCATAAAGCGTTGCGAGCGGTCAGTTATGTAATCTTCAGGAAAATGGTGCTCACCCTCAGGTAAGTGTTTTTTGACGATATCTTTAATAATATCAACACCCTCTCCTTTTTCAGCGCTAATTGGCACAACATCAAGAAAATTAATTTTTTGGCTTATCGCTTGAATATGTGGTAATAATTGTGTTTTGTCGGTGACGTTGTCAATCTTATTAATCACTAGCAGAACTGGACTTTTGCAGTCTTTGAGTTTGTTGGCGACCATTTCATCATCGTCATTCCAATGAGTTCCTTCCACCACAAAAATCACTAGCTCCACATCGCCAATTGAGCTGCTTGCAGCACGATTCATTAAGCGGTTTATGGCTCTTTTTTCTTCTATATGAAGTCCAGGGGTGTCGATATAGATAATTTGGTCGTTATTCTGTGTGTCAATACCGACAATACGGTGCCTTGTGGTTTGTGCTTTACGTGATGTGATCGAGATTTTTTGACCAAGTAATTGGTTTAATAGCGTTGATTTACCTACATTTGGTCGCCCAACAATGGCGACAAATCCACAATGTTGTGTTGTTTCTGTCATTTTATACCTAATTGGTTGAGTGCTTCTTGTGCAGCTAGTTGTTCTGCTTTTCGGCGACTTAAGCCACGACCTAAATATTCGTGGTTATCATTGTCGATTTTGCATTGGACTAAGAATTCCTGTTCGTGGTTATCACCCGTGACCTCAAGAATAAGATAGCACGGCCTTGGGCGGTGAGTGCCTTGTAAATATTCTTGTAGTCTTGTTTTAGCATCTTTTTGTTTTATGCCAGGTTGGATCTGGGTTAAGCGAGTTTCATACCACGATAAGATTAACTGTCGAATGATTTCAATATTGCTATCTAAGTAAATAGCACCAATAACAGCTTCGACCGTATCAGAAATAATCGATTCCCGACGAAATCCACCGCTTTTTAATTCCCCTTGGCCTAAGATGATGTGTTCACCCAATTGGAAGTTCTTGCCAATTTCAGCAAGTGTTTGCCCACAAACCAGTGTTGCACGCATTTGGCTTAGGTCACCTTCGTCTTGCTTGACAAAACGGTGATAGAGCTCATCTGCAATAACAAAACTTAAGATAGAGTCACCAAGGAATTCTAAACGTTCGTTATGTTGTTTATTAGCGCTTCGGTGAGTAAGCGCTAATTCAAGTAGTGATAGATCTTGAAACTGATAACCAATTGATTGTTGAATTTGACTAAATTTTTTCATAATTATAGCTATTAATGTATACCACCAATACGACTAAAGCGAATTCCAGTAGGCCATTGATTAGGCTGTTTTTCAAAGCTCATCCAAATAGCAGTTGCTTTACCAACAAAGTTACCTTCAGGTACAAAACCAAAGTATCGACTGTCGCCACTGTTATCGCGGTTGTCGCCCATCATAAAGTAATGACCTTGTGGCACAACCCAAGTCGCTATAGGTTGACCTTCTTGATGATAATAATATCTTGGATCTTCTTGCGAACCTTGCGTTGTTAAAATATCGTGCTGTGTGTTGCCTAGAGTTTCTTGTTGAATATTTACATTCAATGTCACGATAGATTCAGAATCGACAATACCTTTGTCGGTATATTGATCTAAAGTATAGAAGCTAGGGGCAGATTTAAACTGTTCATGAACTTCTTTCCAATTGCTTGGTTTGGGTTCACTATAATGTAAATCGAGCGGCTGTGCTTGTTGCCCTACACAATTGGTATCGGTAATTTGGCACGCAGGGTAAATGACGATTCTCTTTTCTTTAACAAGATAGACGATTTTGTCACCCGGTAGACCAACTACACGTTTGATAAGATCCATTTTTGGGATACTTGGGTGTTTAAATACCGCTACATCACCGCGTTTAGGCTGTCCCGTTGGAATGATGACGGTGTTAGTAATAGGATCACGCAAGCCATAAGCGTATTTTTCAACAGCAATAAAATCGCCAACGAGCAACGTTTGCATCATTGATCCTGATGGGATTTGAAACGGCTCATATAAAAATGAGCGAATAACAAATACCACAAACAAAACGGGAAAAAACGATGATAAGTTTTCAACCCAACCTTTGGGTTTTCCAACTTCAGCAAGTATCTTTCCATCTATTTCGCCATTGCTTTGGGTGCGAATTTCTTCAACTTTTCGCTGCCTTGCGGGTTTCCATTTGAATTTTTCTAAAAACCAAAATATCCCGGTAATAAAAGTTGCTACTGTTAATGTGATGGCAAATGTTCCAGCCATTTTTTTCCCTCTTTAAATGAATCTTTTTATGGATTCGTTTTAATTAGTTAATCTTTTCCTACATGCAAAATCGCTAAAAACGCTTCTTGTGGTAATTCAACATTACCCACTTGTTTCATGCGTTTTTTACCTTCTTTTTGCTTCTGTAAAAGTTTCTTTTTACGACTTACGTCACCACCATAACATTTGGCCAATACGTTTTTACGTAGCTGTTTGACCGTTGATCGTGCAATGACATGATTGCCGATAGCCGCTTGAATGGCGATATCAAATAGTTGACGAGGAATAAGATCTTTCATTTTTTCGACTAATTCCCGCCCTCGATATGGTGCGTTATCTTTATGGGTGATTAAAGCTAATGCATCCACTCGCTCACCGTTGATTAATACATCCAATCTTACCATATCGGCAGCTTGGAATCGTTTAAAACTATAATCTAACGAGGCATACCCACGCGAAGTCGATTTTAGTTTATCAAAAAAGTCTAATACAACTTCAGTCATTGGAATTTCGTACGTTAAAGCAACTTGGTTACCATGATAAACCATGTTGGTTTGCACGCCACGTTTTTCAACGCATAGTGTGATGACGTTACCTAAATAAGTTTGCGGAACTAATATGTTACATTCAGCAATTGGTTCGCGTAATTCTTGGATGTTGTTTACTGCCGGTAATTTAGCTGGACTATCAACATAAATTGTTTCGTTCGATGTGGTTAGTACTTCATAAACAACTGTTGGCGCAGTAGTGATAAGATCGAGGTTGTATTCACGCTCTAAGCGTTCTTGAATGATTTCCATGTGTAGCAAACCAAGGAAGCCACAACGGAATCCAAATCCTAAAGCACCAGAATTTTCAGGCTCATAAAATAGTGAAGCATCGTTTAAACTTAATTTGCCAAGCGCATCACGAAAAGCTTCATAATCGTCAGAACTAGTTGGGAATAACCCAGCATAAACCTGCGGTTTAACCTTTTTAAAACCCGGTAATGGGGTTTGTGCAGGTGCTTTTGCTAAAGTTAAAGTATCACCTACTGGAGCGCCTAATATATCTTTGATAGCACAAACAACCCAACCCACTTCGCCGCAATGTAAGCATTGTTTGTCAACTTGTTTTGGGGTGAATATGCCAAGTCGATCAACGTTATAAGTCATGCCTGTGCTCATAACTTTGATTTTATCGCCTTTGTTTAATTCGCCATTTTTTATGCGAATTAATGAGACAACACCTAAGTAGTTATCAAACCATGAGTCGATAATTAGTGCTTGTAATGGCGCTGTTGAGTCGCCTTCTGGTGGTGGAATGTCGTTAACTAATTGTTCAAGTACATCAATAACACCAACACCAGTTTTAGCCGAACAGCGAACGGCATTGCTTGCATCAATGCCAACAATGTCTTCAATTTCGGCCGCTACGCGCTCTGGTTCAGCCGCCGGTAAGTCAATTTTGTTAAGAACAGGAACAACTTCAAGATCCATATCTAACGCGGTATAGCAGTTTGCTAGCGTTTGTGCTTCAACACCTTGCCCTGCATCGACAACTAATAATGCCCCTTCACAAGCAGCAAGCGAGCGCGAGACTTCGTAAGAAAAGTCAACATGGCCTGGTGTGTCGATAAAATTGAGCTGATAGGTTTCGCCATTTTTAGCATGATAATCAAGCGTGACACTTTGTGCTTTAATTGTGATCCCTCGCTCACGCTCAAGATCCATTGAGTCGAGCACTTGGGCTTCCATTTCGCGATCTGACAGTCCACCACAAATCTGAATGATGCGGTCTGAAAGTGTTGATTTGCCATGGTCAATATGTGCAATAATTGAAAAATTGCGGATATTTTTATTCATATTAATAAATTATAATAAGTATCTTCGTTATTAATGGTTAACTATCTAAAATGGCTTTGGTTGTTACCAACATTGCTAATAATTACATAGTCATAAAGGGAACATTTTACACATTTATCGCTGCCAAGCATAGCGTTATCGAGAAGTTTGCACTCATTTCTGAATAATATTTTGTGCAATACGTTCAACTGTAGCCCGCGGTAAATTGCCAATGACGATAATATTTTTGTGGCCTAAGTTAGTTGAATAAATAGTTTGTCCGCCTTGTTGAATGATTTGGTTTGATTGCTTCGCTTGTTCTGACGAGATATTGACTGTAAACGAAAATACACCATCTGAATACAATTTGGTGGCAATATCAGAGCTATAAAAATTCAAATTATAGGCAGCTATTTCTTTAAAGCCTTGTGGTAACCAAGCTAGTCGCCATTGGTCGAGCAAATTACTTTGTTTTTCGATCGATAGTAAAATGGGGTAAGTTCGGCCGTTTATATAACTAATAATCTGTTTTTTATCAAATTTATCATCAAGCTGAATGACTTTTAGTTGGCTAATAATATCGTTATTTTGATCTAATAAATCAACCCTAATTGGTAAATAAGTTTCATCATCAATCCAAATCACATAGCTATAACGATCTTTTTCTTTCGCAACAATTTTGACCAGTTGTGCACTGCGATTCGCGGTTCTTGCTTTTCCTAATATAATAAAGTCGTAAATATCTTTTAGATCATTAAAATTATTATAAATAACATCAGGGAAAACCTCGATAATACGGGAACTTGTAATCGAAAACGATGGGCTGTCTGGTTGAAAATAGCTAGTTATGCCTTTATGCAGGATGATCTCTTTGTCTGGACCTTCAAGATAACGTAGACATGCGTTAACAGCATCTTTGCTTGTAGCACCTAAATGGCTATATTCAAATGTGGTTGCATACTGATCTTTATCTTGAGATAAGAAGTGAATGCGGTAATCTTGCGTTTGCGCAGCATGATTCATTTTGTTTAATAGCGCTAAGGCATCGTTTGTGTCATCTGCATAAATCGACGCTGAAAAAAACGCAAAAAACAGAGTGAAAATAATGTTTCCACTCTGTTTTATACAATGTAGCAAGAAATTATAATGAAGTAATTTCATTTTGAATTAACGGGCATTAAGTCTTTTTTGTAATTCATAATCTTGTACAAGCAATCTGATTTTGTCGTATTGTCTTTTTTCAAGTAGTTGTTGATCATTTTGTGGATGAATCCCACCCACAGGCGCAACATTAACGCCCACTGGAATGGTATTTAATGTAGGACTTCCATTGGTATTATCCGGTTGGCTTTGCTGATATTGTACACCAGCAATAATGCCAAGCGTTACACACGCCGCAAGTCCAACCTGACTTGCTTTAGCAAAAAAGTCTTTAATGTGAATCCAAATTAGATTTTCAGCTTTTGGTAATGTGGTTGTTTTGGTATTAGGCTGATCAGGAAGTTGATTGTATAAATCTTCGCTTGCAATAGCTTGAGCGATTTGATTAGAAAGATCCAACGTCAATACACTACTATGCAACTCACCTCGCATTGTGTCTCTTACAATATGGTAACGGTGCCAGCATGATTGCAAACTTTCATTTTGTGATACTTCATCAATAATATGATCGTTTGCGAACTCACCATCCATAAGTAATGAAAGTTGTTCTTTCTGCTCTGTTTGCGTAGTAAATTGCATAGTAAATACCTTAAATGTATGACTACTCTTTATTAGTTTGTAACCATTAACTGAGTAATGGTTTTATTTTTTCATCTATTGCATCACGTGCTCTAAAGATCCGCGATCGCACTGTCCCAACAGGTGTATCCATAATTTCAGCGATTTCTTCGTAACTTAAACCGTCAATTTCCCGCAAAGTAATTGCTGTTTTTAAGTCATCAGGTAGCGCTTCAATCGTTGCAAATACGGTTTTTTTTACTTCTTCTGAAAGAGCTAGATTTTCGGGGTTATCAAAATCCCTTAATGAATCCGCACCTTCGTAACTTTCAGCTTCGCTAGCATCAATATCTGATGACGGCGGCCTTCGCCCTTGAGAGGTTAAAAAATTTTTTGCCGTATTAACCGCAATTCGATACAACCATGTATAAAAAACACTTTCACCTTTAAAAAGACTTAACGACCGATACGCCTTAATAAAAGTCTCTTGTACAACATCGGGGACTTCGGACGCTAATACATAACGAGAAACCAAATGAGCTAATTTGTTTTGATAACGAACCACAAGTAAATTAAATGCGTTTTTATCTCCGTTAAGAACGCGATCAACTAATACTTGGTCTGTTACTTGCTCCCCCATTAAAGGCCATTCCTTATTATGTTAATAACTGTCTATCGGCCCATATTTGTGCACTCTAACAGTTAGATTCTTAAATTGAAAAAAAGTTCCCATTATTTTAATAGAAATTTAATTATTTTACTTATTAATTGTAAATTTTTATTCTTTTTATACTAAAACGGATCGTTTCCTGAAACTTTTAGACATAATCTTGTCTAACTAAGATCGTTTTCGATCATTTAATTAAGTGGGATGATATCTCGTTCACCACAGTCATTATAAGTGATTTGATAAAATTGAGGTAGATTAAAATTAACTGAGCTGCTAGTCGTAAAAGTAAAACGATCGTCTGATAGAGCATAAAATTCGTTGATATCTTTAACCATGTTATCTTTTGATCCGTTGCAATTACGGTAAATTTCGACTTGGTTGTGTTCGTTTAGGATATAAAGATCAAAACCTGAATCGGTATCTTCAAAGAAGAATTGAATGATCCCTCTGTAAGCAACGCTGTCGACTTCTATCGGTAGTTCATTGGTTTCGTCTAAAATGTTCAGTGGTCTGCCTTGTACTTTATTATTTGATACCGCTCCATAAAAATCGATCGCATTTTCAAATTGATGGCTGGAAACACCTAGCCGTTCAAAAAATAGGTACCAAGAAGAACCCCCTATTCTTAATGGTTTGACTTGCGTTGAGTTATTTTGAGTCGTAGTTAAACGTAGATCAATACATTCATCCATGAGCTTTTTCATTTGCTGTTTGATTTCACCGCTTAAATATTCACTATAACAAAAAATTTCGATTGAATTGGGCAAGTCTGCATCTTTGTGCATGCGATTTAATAATGCCTTAATGGCTTCAAGCATGGATAATTCACCACTAAAATGGAGTACGCGAATTTCATTCCAAGAATTGCGATAAAGAAGATCAATTGATCCCACCAAACTTAGCTCGTCTTTGCTGTAATTAAGTACGCTATTGGTAACCCCATCGTCTAAGTCAATATTAACTGTAGGATCGTCTTCTATATTTAAAATAATAGCTAAGTGACGAATTTCGCAAGGACCATATAACTGTGCTTCAGTTGCTGCAGGCACATCAATAGGAAAGTAATTTTTTAGATCCTCGATCAATTTATTAATTTTTGAGTTATTTCGATTTTCACCATCACGATAATAAAAGTGAGTAGTATCCGCAATTAATCCGTTAAAATAACACCATCCCACCAATTTCACTAGGTATTTGCTGTATTCCAAATATTGATGACCAATGATTGATTGCATTATCGGTTTTTGATTATAAACATACCATCCAGCTCGATTGATACGATCTTCTGCCACATGAATAAACGTTAATGCATCTTCTTGCAAATTATCTGATATGTTGAGCTTTAAAGTGGTGATCTTACCCGGTAATACTTCAAAAGCGGCATAGAGCTTGCGCGTTAAGATCGCAAGATCTTGAGGGCTAATCAATGAGTCTAAATTATTACGACGACCAAAATTAAGTAAATTTCGATAGCCTGTCATCATGGTGTGTAACAAGATTTCATGTATTTCTCGTACTTGTCCTATATTCCAAGTTTGACAGGCATCTAATTTTGTAATTTGTTGCTCATTCCATCCCCAATCGTTTACTAAATTAGTCAAAATAGTACGACGCCATGACGGTGATTGCATTGGAATGGACAGTTTTTCATTCACTTTTAAATAAAAGCAGTTACGGATTAACTCAAGCCGCTGAAAATCATTAATTTCAATGAGATATTTACTAATTCTGTCTAACAGCATGTAATACGAATCTAGATACATGCCTTTATGTATTTCACCGTTTTGAATAAGTTCTCTCATTTGATAAGCAACTGGTTTATTTTGTGGGTAAATCCATGAATACGCTTCTAATAGCAGGGTTTTAAGAACTGCTTTAAAAGGTGAATCGATACTTTTATAAAGTTGCCATAAACTTGCGCCAAAATACTCTTCAGCCGATAAGCCGGTTAGCGGGCCAAAATCAATCCATTGTTCTCGTTCAATTAACTTAAGATCAACCATTGCGTTAACGCACTCTTCATAAGTTGGATAAGTGACGTTATTTACAGTGAAATTATAAGGTACCGCAAACCACAATAAAAATTTACCCGCTAATAAATTTGCTGAACGGTAAAACTCTTCAAGCAACAATATATGCTGTGCAGATCCGCAATTTTCTCCCATTAGACATTCATGATGCTTATTGATAAAACGATCAGCATCAACCACAAATAACGTTAATTTGACTTGCAAATTAGCTGCCCAGTTTTCGATTAAACGACATTTTTTCTGTAAGGCTTCTTTTTGTTGCTCTGTTAAGCTGTTTTCAATACATATCCAAATATCAAGATCTGATTGGATCGATTGCCCAATAGAACAGGTGCTACCCATCGAATATAAAGCAGATATTGTTGGAAGCGTAGAGGTTAGAGTTTCATTTTTGGTTGCAATAAAATTGAATTTACTTTTAAGTAGTTTATTCACATCATCGGATAATTGATAACAAGCAATGCCTGAAGGTATGTTACCCTCCATATATCCTGGTAACTCAGGAGTATGATAATGAAAAAGAGCTGGAAGTAACAAAAATACCTGTCGAAATTCATCAGGCATGCCACATAGAGCTCGCTCTCGTTTTAAATCGGCAAGATCTTCAAGTTCTTTTTTTATGTTATTGATATAATATTGCATGGCTTCAATTAGGTAAAACACGCGTATTAAATTAACGCATTTAGTAAATCTAGCATGTTATTGATGCAAGGTAAATAGGGCTAAAATTTAAACACTGAGTAAAGTTAATTATTATGATCACAATTGAAAATATAGTTAAACAGATTAAAAAACAAGAAAACGCTAAATCTGCTGATAACAAAGCTGCGGTGTTATTACCTATCGTGGATATTGATCATCAACTGCATATTTTATTTCAAGTTAGATCGAAAAAATTAAGATGGCAACCGGGGGATATCTGCTTTCCTGGTGGACGTGTTGAATTAACTGACATCACCCCCGAATACACAGCTAAACGTGAAACGGTTGAAGAATTAGGTATAGCCTTTGATCGAATAAAGATTTTAGGACAATTACCCAAATTTATTGCCACATTAGGCATGATTATTTATCCATTTGTAGGCACAATAAACTCACTAGATAATTTACAACTAAACCATGACGAGGTTGAACAGATTTTTACCGTTCCTGTTGAGTGGTTTATTCATCATCCACCAGAGCATGCAACAATGTTGGTAGGACATAAACCTGCCAATGATTTCCCTTTTGATATCATTGCTAATCGTTCACCAAATTGGCAAAAAAGATCAGAACATACCGTCTATTTTTATCGGTATCATAATTGGGTTATTTGGGGATTAACCGCACAAATCCTTAAGCGATTCATCGAAACCATTTGCGAATAATATTATCAACCCAATAATTCAAAAAAGCTTGCCAATAGGCTTAATTGGCACAAAATTAACATTTTTTTTAAATAATTTATTTTAAGCAATTTGTGCTAGACCTTTGCTATTTTGTTAAAAGAGCTTGAGGATTATTGCTGAACGTCTTATAAAGATAGTTAGTTGTTTTACTTTTTATTTCTACTAAAACAACAATATGTCTTAACGCTTTTAACAAGTAGACAAGGACAAAACATTCAGGAGCTCCACAAGTTCGAATACTCTCGAAGCAATACCATTACAAATCTATTAATTAAATAAGCGTTAAACAGTGATTTTCTATTTTAATAATTCAAAATGAAGGATTCAATCATGAAACGTTTTACCAAAACCTCTATTGCTTTAGCCATATTTTTATCTTTACCTGTTGCTAATCTTTACGCAGCTCAACCACTAACAGCAAAAGAAAGTCGTCACTTAGTACCATTAAAAGAAATCTCAGTGACAGGAAGTTATTTACAAGCCAATAACGCCGCTAATGATATTTCGCGCGCTGCCGATGAAGCAGGTGCTAAATATTACTATATTACAGCAATGGAAAACCCTGCTAATGGAACCTCGTCAGATCGTGCTATTGTTTATGCCAACATTTATAGCTCTAATGCACCAATCGCCGTGGAACAAAATACAACTACTTATAATGGTGTTGTTTCCTATAGCCGTTCAAAAGCGCTTTACTATGTACCATTTGAAGTTGCAAAATTGAAAGGCAATTACAATAACACGTCTGAAATTACTGAAGCTGCAAGTAAATTAGCCGCTGAAAAAAATGCCTATGCGTTTTATATCGATTCTATTTTATCTGCTGATAGTCAAAATCAAGCACAAGATATTGACGTTGCCTTATACAAAAAAGACGCACCTGTTAGGGATTATATCGTCGCAACCGCAATACAAGGTCAAGATGCTTACGAAATCAGTAGCGATGCATTTAAACGCATGACACCATACAAAACAATTAGCTTCCATGGAAGCTTCAACAATACTTCCGAAATCAGCGATGCAGCACAAAAACATGCTATTGCTAATGGTGCACATTTTTATTATGTAAAAGAAGTGTCAGCAAACTCAGCAGGCACAGCACAAACTATTTTTGTCAATTTATATAAATAAAGCATAAATAAACTCGTTCTTTACAAAAAACACCCACGCGATAACCCGTTTGCCGCGTGGGCTTTACTTTAAAAGTCAGTCAGGTAAGACATTGATTTTATTTAATTTTTTATGTTTTAAATTAAATCAAACAGTTCTGCTCAATTAAGCAAACAAAAAATATTCCTCAAATTCAATTCAACGATAGCAAATCAGTATTTTAGTTTAATTAGAAATGGTACTTAGACAGACAGCAACCGTTAAGAAGGTTATCTATGAGTGTAGATATGGCTGGGGTACCAGGATTCGAACCTGGGCATGGCGGGATCAAAACCCGCTGCCTTACCGCTTGGCTATACCCCAATGAAGGATATATGATATCTGGTACGGGTAGTGAGATTTGAACTCGCACACCTTTCGGAACTAGAATCTGAATCTAGCGCGTCTACCAATTCCGCCATACCCGTTAGGAATAATCGAAAAAGCAAATTGTAATAACAAAGATAGACTGAATAATCAGATATCAAAAATTTGAGCAGTTGGAATGGCTGGGGTACCAGGATTCGAACCTGGGCGTGGCGGGATCAAAACCCGCTGCCTTACCGCTTGGCTATACCCCAATAAAGGATAATCATCAAGATTAAATGGTGCGGGTGGAGAGACTTGAACTCACACACCTTGCGGCGCCAGAACCTAAATCTGGTGCGTCTACCAATTTCGCCACACCCGCACTGAATATTTTCGGTAAAAATACTACCTAATCTTAATGGTGGCTACGACGGGATTCGAACCTGTGACCCCATCATTATGAGTGATGTGCTCTAACCAACTGAGCTACGTAGCCATTCATTCGCAACGTCATAACCAACACTGCGAGGCGCATTATGCTTGTGTTACGCAAAATCGTCAACTATTTTTTTTAGATATTTTGAAAAAAAGTGACAATTGATTAAGATGCAATCAAATCCAGTTTAATAACGCTTCAATTCGCCTTTTTTGTAGTTCAATATGAATTTGTTTTCCCGTATAACCTTCTGCAAGAATGCGTTGTACGTTGACATGACTAGCAATGTTATAAGCTTCTTTTAGATAATTTGCTTGTGAAAATGAGGTTGCTTTAGCAAACGCTTGGCTTGCAATAATTAGTTGGTCAAGGTGTAACGGATTACGCCAAACATCTATACTATTGAGTAAAGAAACAATTTGCTCCGCAGTCAGCGTTTGCACACATTCAAGATCGTGACGATATTGCTGAACCATAACGGCAATTTTAGTGTAGTTGTTAGGTGCTTTGATTTTTTTACATAAGGCTTCAACCACTGGCTTGTTAGATAGTTGCGCACACAATACCGCAAAACGGATAGTCAAATCGTCAGTTAATAAAGCGGATCGTTTTAATGCATCAATAATATTGCTTGATAATTCTAGTGAAGGAAAGAGTAATGTAAACGCTCCGCATTGTTCCAACACTTGAAAGTAAATTTCAGGATTTGCCGCTGATAAGGCCTTTTCGGTTTCCTTCCATATGCGTTCGGCTGTTAGGTAACTCATTTCGCCAGCAAACACCATTTGTTTCATTAGTTCTAGGGTTTGTGGCGCTACTGTAAAACCGAGTTGATGAAAACGAGCAGCAAAGCGTGCCACGCGTAAAATACGTAGTGGATCTTCACGAAAAGCAGGCGAGACATGGCGCAAAACCTTTTTTTTGATATCATCAACACCATGGTAAGGATCAATGATATTGCCGTTTTCATCCATGGCAATAGCGTTAATGGTTAGGTCTCTACGAATCAGATCTTGTTCTAACGTGATTTCTTGACCAAAATCGCAAATAAATCCAGTATAGCCTTTACCCGACTTGCGTTCAGTACGAGCTAAAGCATATTCTTCTTTTGTGATTGGGTGTAAAAATACGGGGAAGTCTTTACCAACTTGTTGATACCCTAAATTCAAAAGCTCATCTGGAGTAGCACCAACAACAACCCAATCATGGTCGGCAACAGGCAGATGCAACAATCGATCACGTACACTTCCACCTACCAGATAGATTTTACTCATCTATCGCATCCAACGATCTTTTTTGCGACGTCTAGGTATTATACTTGGCAATACCAACCCTAAAATAAGTCCACCACCAGCAACAAGTCCACCATAGGTAAACCAAGTGGTAATAAGATCACGACGTTTATCATCCACTTGATTTAGCATCGATTCAATCTGTGAGCCCTGCTCTTTGACTTGCTGTTCTAAGGCTGCATTCTTATTTTGTAGTGTTTCTATTGATTTTTCAGCCAATTGTAGCTTTTCGATATAGTCGCTCACCAATTTTTGTTGATTTGCTTCGGCATTATCAACTTTGTCTTGATATTCTGCAAGTTTTGCTTCTAGTGATGGAAAGCGCTCTTTATAGCTAGGTTGCTCACTTAGTTTAGCTGTTTCAATCCAAGCTGTGTTACCATTATTAAGTTGAATGTGGGTGTACTTACCATCTGCGCTTTTTTCAAGCTCAACAACTTTTTCTCCAGCTTTAACAGCATTAGAATACGCATATTGCGCCCCTGGGCCACGACGCAAATAAATATCAACATTATCAGTTACATATTTGTCTATAGCATAAGTATCAAAAGCCATCGCAAAAAACGAAAGTAGCGCAATAATATTTTGTTTTTTCATTATATTTCCAACAATCACCCATAGATAGGTACATAATATCATAAATAAACGGCAATTCGCATCGTCATTTTATAATAAATCGTTTTAGATCCTAAAATGAAATCGGTTACAATTTCATGAGATCTTAACTATAAAATATGAAATTAATGATATTTTTTAGACATATCTAGGTCTTATTTTACACTAATGCTATGATAAATTTATGGTATAAAGTATAATCATCAATAAACTTGCTAATTGAGATAAATTGCTAGCAATTAAAAATGGTCAATTAAGTTATGATGAGATTATGAATATAGCGGACTTATTGTTAGCCAACATTGAAATTGCATCACATATTTCAATTTTCCCAAAAAGTCCTAAATCAACAAAGCAATACAGATTTTAGTTAATACGCGTTATTACTTATATATGATTACTTTCACCAAGGTATAGAAATGAAGCACTTTATTCCATATTGTTATTTAATTTTATCTATTTTCCTTTGCAGTTGCGATTCAACAACAAAGCAATTTAAAGGTTTGAATGAAGAACCTATGATAGCTCCATACTCTCGTTATATAAAAAAACAAGTGCTTAAAACAGCAGCTAATGGTGAATTAGAAAGTGTTCAAACTTATCAATACACAAAATCAGGAAATATATTATCAAGTCATGCCAAATATACTAATTCAAATGCGCTTGAAAATAGTTTTGAGTTTGATTATAAAAATAAAAAATTTAATCACTATAATCATTTATATCAAATTAATATCACTGGTGGGGACTTCATATTAGATAATAATAATTATGATTTTATTAAATTATCAGGAGTTAACGATGGTACGCTTTTCGAGAATGACTTTAAATATAACCAAATAAATACTTTTAAAGATGGCAAAATTATTCTTTCTGTTACAGAAGTTGGTAAACTAAAAACTGAAACTAAAATGCATTGGCAAGATTTTCAACTCGTAAAGTTGGAAAAACAAATTTTTAAAAATGACAAATTAAAAATTTATACCCAATTTAATTATTCATATAACTTAAAAAAACAAATAATAAAATTAGAAATGTATTCAATTTTGCCAGATAAAAAAATTGTTAGTTCGGAAACGACTTTTGATGAGTACAACAAGTATGGTGATTGGACTAAGGCCATCACATATAGAAAAAATCAAGGTTCCTCTGAAACTGAAACTGTAATAACAACAAGAGAAATCGAATATTGGTAATTGTAAAAAACAATTCAACATTCCATGATTTATTAAAAGTGTAAATATTTATACAATTAGTTAGAAAATTAAAGGAATAAAAACAGGCAACCTAGTATTGATTGCTCATTTTTAGTTATTTAATCGTGTTTTTTATACGACATTTCACCATCAAATAGCTTATCAAGTTCTTCAATAAATGCTTGTTCAGGTAGATGGTAGAAAATACCATTCTTGGGCATACCTCGCAAAAAGAGATAATAGACACCCCCAAAATGCGTTTGGTATTGATAATTTAATAAACGACTTTTTAAAAAACGATGTAATGCTAAACTATAAAGTTGATATTGCAAGTCATAGCGGTGCTCGCACATTACTTTTTCTAGTGCTTTTGGAGTATAAGAATCAACACTCTCACCTAGCCAATTTGATTTATAATCGACCACATAATATTTACCTTCAAATTCAAAGACTAAATCAATAAATCCTTTTAACATGCCTTGTACGGAGTCAAAATCTAACTCAGGGCATAATTTTGATAAACAATCATATTGTTTACATAAGCTATCTAATTGCTGGCTAGTAACAGTTTTCCGTATCGGTAGGTAAAATTGTAATTCGTTAATGCACTTCCCTTTTAGCACTTGTGACAATATTAAATTCGGCGCATGCAATTGAGTCGAAAGTATTTGTTGCATCCAGTTTGTTACTACATAACTCCATGCTAAATCTAAATTGAGTTTTTTTATCATTTTATCAGAGAGTTCATCAAGGTTATCTGACATGATATTTTCCATCATGCTATGCATCAATGTACCGACATATGCGCCTTTAGGAAAATGGTGAATATCGTATGGTAAATCGTTTGGTTCAACGTTATCAGATTCGAGTGTAGATTCATCCCAATCATTAATAATATCGGAATTATAAGCCATTACAATATGATTATTTTTTTGTAATTCTGTATAACTTGTGACTCGCCAACTGTTTGATATCTTACGTGTAAATGCGTTAGCCGATAATGATTGATTTGGTAAAATTGGAGGAAGATATTGTTTGCTCTCTATCGGCAACTGAACATCAACTAAATGAGCCATATTGGCAATTGTTCTTAACTCACCTTTTAATAAATGATTAATAGCCGATCTGTTTTTTTTCAAAGAAGCAAGCCCAATACTACAATGATAAACCGAACGCGTCATTGCAACATATAATAGTCGCAAATCTTCAGCAAGGCGTTCATCTTCTATTTGTTGCTTAATTTCATCAGTTAATAACCATGCATAGGTTGGTTGATAGTCATTATCTTTATCATGATAAAACTGGTTGTCAGACACACGATACATCGAAATAAATGGTAACCAAACAATTGGGAATTCCAGCCCCTTGGATTTATGAATGGTAATTATTTTGACAAGGTTTTCGTCACTTTCAAGCCGTTGCTGATGATTTTCTAGATCCAGATCTGGACTAACTATTTGTTTGGTCAACCAACGAATTAAGGCATGAGGACTATCTAATTCGTCAGAAGCGTCTTGAAGTAATTCACCTAAATGCATTAAGTTAGTTAATGTTCGTTCACCATCTTGGCGAGCTAAGATATTTTCAGCTAAATGACGTTTTCTCATCATTCTGCGTAACATCACTAATACACCATAGTATTGCCAAATTGCTTGATATTGTTTGAATTCTTCGACTAAGCTTTCCCACTTATCTTGGTCATCGCTGGTTTGCTCAAGCTCGGTCATCGTTTGCCCCAAGAGCGAGGTCATTAATGCTAATCTTAGTTTTGTTTCATTTTCAGGCATTAAGACGGCTTGTAATAGATTCAACACCTCTTTTGCTTCAATTGAAGAAAAGACACTACTATGATTTGATAAATAAACACTTTTAACACCACAATTGGCTAATTTTTGCTGAATAATGCTAGCTTCTCGCCCTGTACGCACTAAGATTGCAATATCAGCAGTAGTTACAGGACGTTGTTCTTTTTCATTATCAATTAATAGCGAGGAGTTAGATAACAAAGTCACAATTTGGTTGGCACAACAGCTTGCTATGAGTTCTTGATAATCATCATTTGTTACAATATCATCAGGCAATACATAAGCAGCTAATGCAGCAACTTCTTGGTTATTAATTTGTAAAGATTTTTGCTGGTTTCGTTTTGCAGCATCCATGGGTAAGAAAGGAATATCTTTAAATATAAATGGATTATCATTATTAGCAAATAATTGGTTAACAGCTTTAACCATCGAAGCAGATGAACGATGGTTTACATCCATAGTGAAATAATTTTCTCCCGTTGATTGCTTGGCTTTTAAATAAGTGAATATATCAGCGCCCCGAAAGCTATAAATCGCTTGTTTTGGATCGCCAATAAACAGCAAACCTTGTTCAGACTGTTGGTTGCCATAAATACGATTAAAAATTTGATACTGCGCAGGATCGGTATCTTGAAATTCATCAATCAAGGCAACACGGTATTTCGAAACTATACTTTTCGCTAATCGTTCGCCTGTTTTTGCTTGTAATGCTCGGTTAAGTTGCCAAATAAGATCATCAAAGCTCATTTTTCCTTGTTTGATTTTTTCATTATAGATCCCTTTTTGAATCACACTAACAATATCCATTAAGATTTGGCTGCGTAAATTAAATGGCTGTTGATATAGGTTGTCAATTTGTTCAAAAACAAAATGACATGGCGCAACTTTTCCTTCTTTCGTTTTTTCAATTAAAACTGATTGCTTAAATTTTTCAAGTTCGCTTGGTAATTCAAACGTTAGCGTTGGATTGCTAGCCCATGTAGACACCTTATTTACCCAATTAGGCAAATATCGACTACTATAAGATTGTTTACTGATGCCCGATTGAATGATGATATCAACTAATTCATCTGTCGATGCTAACCACGACTGTTTAATATCTTCAATCTTTTGATAATTCTTTTGGTAGAATGCCTTAATTGTTACACTAATATCTGAGTTTACCTTGGTATCATCGTTAAGATTTAGGCCTAAATATGGACTAATATCTTTCAATAATGAGGTTGGATCTTGCCATGTAGCAAGTACTAAATGAGCAAGCGGTTTATCAAGTGGAGTAAAATAGTGTCGCCAAAAATCTTGTACCACTCGCAATTTTAGTTGATTCTCATCAGAAATAAGCGTTTGTTCAAATAAAACGCCAGATTCAAAGGCGTGACTAGTAAGTATTCGCTGACAAAAACTATGTATAGTATAAATTGCTGCATCATCCATTGATTGTTGAGCTACTGTAAGTTGTTGTACAGCCAACTTACGATCAACAATTAAATCAATTAATTTTTGATAAATAGGATCTTGATGTTGCCCTTTTAGCAATCCAATTCGCAATTCTTGAATATTTTGTCTTATCCGCGAGCGTAGTTCTTGAGTTGCCGCTTTGGTAAAGGTAACCACTAAAATTTCATTAACTTCTAAAGGTATTGGGTGACTATTTTGACCAATGCCAAGTAATAACCTTAAGTAAATGAAGGCAAGCGAATAAGTTTTACCTGTTCCAGCTGATGCTTCAATCAAAGTTCGACCAGTTAAAGGTAAATCAAAAAGATTAAGTTTTTTTACTCCGCTTGATGAAACCATTCAAACTTCCCTGCAGAGTTGGGCGATAAACTAATACAAGCAATTGCAGCAGTAGGAAACATAGGGGGAGAAACTTGCGGACACAGTTCATTAACTAAATAGCCCACTAAAGGCAAATGCGATACCACAATCACATTTTCAACACCATCATTTAACAACAGCGTTAACACATCGGCAACATCAGATGGACTACCACCGGGCACTAAAAACGAATGAGTTTCAACGCTTGCAACACTAACGTGTGACGATAATTCGGTTAATGTTTGTTGAGCTCGTAGGTAAGGACTAACTAAACCAAAATCAAATCGATAGTTTTGCTGTTTAAGCCATATTCCTGCTTGATTTGACTGCTCGATACCATAATTCGTTAACGTGCGACTTGAATCCGATGAAGCTGAAAATCCTGCTTCACCGTGTCTCATAATACAAACTTTCATAAATATTTAATTAGCGTAATTTTAATTGAAAAATCATGCATTCAGCACCACAACAAAAAGTGAATTTAGCAGTTAATTTAAAACCATTGTTAACCTTTTCAAGGCGGCTTGTGATTTCACATGGTTCAGTTGCAACATCTTCGGCTGCTTGGGTCAATAAAGCTAATTTGGCTTGAGCTTCTGACTCTGTTGCAAAAACGTGATCATACTCTGCGCTACAATCTTCGTTGTCAATGATTGTGCCAACATCCACACAACAACACGCTGCAGTTTCGTTTGCTTTACATTTGTTTAAAGAATCTGTCATTCTATACCTCAATTTCCTAGTTAATATTGCTAACAGTATACTCTCAATCATAACTTAGGGCAAAATGCTATTATTTCAGTTAAAGTAATACAATTAAGAACCTCTATTTTTTAATAACTATAAGTTAAATAGAACCAATATTTGATTAGCATTGATTATATGACTCTACTGGAAGGGACTGGTAATAATACGTATGAAATGAATAAAAAAACCTTTGCCACTTGGGCAAAGGTTAGTCGAACTAAAATTTAGGTGCTGAAGGGCGACCACGTTTTTTAGCGCCCGCTTTATCTGATGCATCAAATTTATTGCTTTTACGCCCACGCTTAGCATCAGAGGATGCTCCGCTAACAAGACTCATTTTCATTGGCTGATTAAGCACTCTTACTTTTTCAAAGTGTTTTAATATGTCTTTTGGCATCCCTTTTGGCAATTCAACTGTAGAGTAAGTCTCATAAAGCTTAATATTACCAATATAACGACTACTAATATCGGCTTCATTAGCAATAGCGCCAACGATATGACGAACTTCTACACCATTTTCTTTACCAATTTCGATACGATACATATCCATGTCGCCTACATCGCGACGTTCACGACGTTTTGGTGTTTCACGGTTATCCCCACGTAAACGACGTTCTCCTCCACGACCATCAAAATCACGGGTATCTCGTGATGGTTTAAATACAGGATCAGGTGGAAGAATGAGTGGACGTTCGCCTTGAGCTAATTTTAATAATGCTGTTGCTAATGTTTCCAGATCAGTACCACTATTAGCCTGTATTTGTGATAATAAGGTTTGATATTGTTCTAAATCACTACTTTCTAACTGTTTTTGAACTTGCTGGGTAAACTTAGCTAGACGACGTTTTTCAAGTAATTCTTTTGATGGTAATCCAATTTCTGGAATTGGCTTTTTAATGGTGTGCTCAATATTTTTAAGCAAACGACGTTCACGACTATCAACGAATAAAATAGCACGTCCAGCACGGCCAGCTCGTCCTGTACGACCAATACGGTGAACATAAGATTCAGAATCCAATGTAATGTCATAGTTAATCACTAAGCTAATGCGTTCAACATCTAAACCACGAGCAGCAACATCTGTTGCAATTAAAATATCTAAACGCCCATTCCGTAAACGATCTAATGTTTGCTCACGTAATTGTTGTGTCATATCACCATTTAATGCAGCACAACTATAGCCGTGTTTTTCAAGTACTTCTGCCACATCTAAAGTAGCTGATTTTGTTCTAACAAAAATAATAGCAGCATCAAAATCTTCTGCTTCTAAAAAACGAACAATCGCTTCATTTTTACGCATACCGCGAACAAGCCAATAACTTTGGTCAATATCAGGTGCTGTTTGATTAGTACCTTTAATTTGAACTTCTTTTGGATTATTCATAAATCGTTTAGTAATACGACGAATAGGTGCTGGCATCGTTGCTGAAAATAATGCTGTTTGATGATTTTCGGGAATCGTTGCCATGATGCTTTCAACATCATCAATAAACCCCATCCTTAGCATTTCATCAGCTTCATCAAGCACTAAACCCTTCAGATTAGAAAGATCTAGTGTTTTACGATTAAGATGATCTAACAAACGACCAGGTGTACCGACTACAATCTGTGGACCTTGTTTCAACGCGCGTAACTGAACGTCGTAACGTTGACCACCATATAAAGCAAGTACTTTTATTCCCTTCATATATTTTGAATATTCAGAGCAGGCATCTGCAACTTGCATAGCCAATTCACGCGTTGGTGCTAGAACTAAAAGTTGTGGTGCTTTTAAGTTTGCATCAATATTCATTAAAAAGGGAATTGAAAACGCAGCAGTTTTACCGCTACCCGTTTGTGCCATTCCTAATACATCGTTCCCCTTTAATAATAAAGGAATACACTCTGTTTGGATTGGTGATGGCTTGCTAAAACCAAGATCATTTAATGCGTTAAGAATATCTTCGGATAAACCAAGGTCAATAAAAGAAACTTCTGTTGTCATGTAAACTCGCTTATAAATTTTGAATATATAAACTTGCTTATTTAGTTAACAAAAAGATTGATGATTATTAACTAACACCAATTTTAATATGTCTTATTTTTGCTAAACCAAATAAAGAAAGCAGATATAAATTTATGCCAGCTCACTAAATTGAAAATTTACAACTCACCCCAATAACTAACTGCCAATATAACTCCAACAATTATCCAATATAGAAACAATATAAATTTTAAGATAATTGATATATCTAAGATAAAGCTAACTACATTATCAAATATTAAGAATATATTATTGGCAAATCAGAACTACGCTATAACAATATTTTCACTTTTAAAACTGGCATGACCCTTGTTACTTTTCTTTCTCTTCAAGTAACTTTATTTCATAGAGTGCCTGTTGATGTTCAACATAGTTATAAATATTATTAGCTAAAGCATATTTAAATAACATTTTGGCACGCTCATTGTCACCTTTACTTTGATAATACTTACCTAAGTAAAAGTAGGCTTCACAAAGGCGTTCGGCTAACTGCCGATTATTTTCAACACCTTGCTGAAGATTCTGCATTAATTTAGACTCGCTTATTTTGCCTAAATAAAATGCAATAATATTGCCACTATAAATCGTTTTATCATTAATCAGATCATAACGTTTTTGTAGCTCATTTTGGGCAACTTTATTGTTGATTTCCTTCTCAATCAAATAAAGCCATAAAATCCTGATGGGTTCATTCACATCATATTGATAAAACTGTAATGCATCGCGCTTAGCGGCTTGATAATGCCCTGTACGATATAATGAAATTGCACGATTTAAGTAAGCATAAGCATAAGTAGGATCAAGCTCTAACGTTGTATTAAACGATGTTAAAGCTTCATCAAAATTACCTTCTCTGAGCGCATAAGTACCCAAAAAATTATAAATATCCGGGATTTCTGGATTAAAATTTAACAAATACGAAAAATCACTTTGTGCAAAAGCTTTAAAACCTAATGAATCGTAAACAATACCACGCTCAAAGATAAGTTGCATTCGCGTTACAGTATCAAGATCTTTTCTTGATAACTGTTGGCTGATCTGAGCAATTTTTAATTCGTCATCATATGAAACTTGCTCAGGAACAGCCAGCAAAGGCTGAGAGTTAGAACAACCCGACAAAAGAATAACAGCTAGCAAAAAGCAGTATACAATCCTCAGGTTGAATAATTTCACTTTTACCCCCTAGAGTGAATCACAGTTTTATTCTGCAGTCGGAGCTAAGTCTTCTGCCGACTCAACAGCATCTTTCATGCTTAACCGAATTCTGCCTTGACGATCAATTTCGAGTACCTTCACATTCACTTCTTGGCCTACTTTTAAATAATCAGCCACTTTTTCGACTCGATGATCAGCAATTTGAGAAACATGGACAAGTCCTTCTTTTCCGCCAATAACAGATACAAAAGCACCAAAATCAACGATTCTAGTAACTTTCCCTGTATAAATTTTACCAATTTCGACATCAGCAACTAAATTAGTAATACGTGCCATTGCATCTTTAGCTTTATTGCCATCTGAAGCTGCAATCTTAACTGTACCATCGTCAGTGATTTCTATAGTAGTCCCTGTTTCTTCAGTTAAAGCTCGAATAGTTGCCCCACCTTTACCGATAATATCGCGGATTTTGTCAGGATTAACATTCATCGTATAAATGCGCGGTGCAAATTCAGAAATTTCTTGACGAGGTTTATTAATTGCTTGCTCCATTACACCTAAAATGTGTAAACGTGCACCTTTTGCTTGATTAAGCGCTACTTGCATAATCTCTTTAGTGATACCTTCAATTTTGATATCCATTTGTAATGCACTAACACCTTCACGCGTACCTGCTACTTTAAAGTCCATATCACCAAGATGATCTTCATCACCAAGAATATCTGACAATACCACAAATTGATCGCCTTCTTTGACTAGGCCCATCGCAATACCAGCAACAGATGATTTAATTGGCACGCCAGCATCCATAAGCGCAAGTGAAGCTCCACAAACAGAAGCCATTGAAGATGAGCCATTTGATTCAGTAATTTCTGATACCACTCGGACAGTATATGGAAATTCTTCACGACTTGGCATTACTGCCGCAACACCGCGTTTGGCTAAGCGACCATGACCGATTTCACGACGCTTTGGTGATCCAACCATACCTGTTTCGCCAACAGAATATGGAGGAAAATTGTAATGAAGTAAGAAACGTTCAGTATATTCACCCGTTAGTTCATCAATAATTTGTGCATCACGTTCTGTACCTAATGTTGCCGTGACTAATGCTTGTGTTTCACCACGTGTAAACAGTGCACTACCATGCGTTCTTGGTAAAACACCCGTGCGGATATCAAGTGCACGAATCATATCTTTTTCACGACCATCAATACGAGGTTCGCCCGCAATAACACGCTTACGAACAATTTGGCTTTCTAAATCGACGATAATATTAAGCACTTCGTTTTCATCAATCTCTTCATTTTGTTCTTTTAGTGCGGCTAATACTTCTTCTTTGATTAAATCGATTTGAGCATAACGCGCTTGTTTTTCGGTTATACGATAAGCTTCACCTAAACGTTCTTTAGCGAGTTCAATAATGGCATTATATAATACTTCGTTTTTAGCTGGTGCTACCCAATCCCATTTTTCACAATTGGCTTTTTTTACAAATTCATTAATATTATCAATAACAACTTGTTGTTGTTCATGACCGAATACCACCGCCGCTAACATTTGATCTTCAGTAAGTAAATCAGCTTCAGATTCAACCATTAATACTGCACTTTTAGTTCCAGCAACCACTAAATCTAAACGACTTGTAGCAAGTTCTTTTACAGATGGATTTAATACAAATTCATCATTAATAAAACCAACACGCGCAGCACCAATAGGGCCATGGAATGGCACACCTGATAAGCAAAGCGCAGCAGAAGCACCAATCATAGCAACTAAGTCTGGGCTCACATCTGGGTTTACTGAAACAACGGTTGCAATAATTTGGATTTCATTAACAAATCCTTCAGGGAATAATGGACGAAGTGGACGGTCTATCAAACGTGCAATTAATGTTTCGCCTTCACTTGGGCGACCTTCACGTTTAAAAAAACCACCGGGAATTCGCCCTGCTGCATAGGTACGTTCTTGGTAATTGACTGTTAGTGGAAAAAAGTCTTGACCTTCTTTCACTTTTTTATTGGCAACAACGGTAACAAATACGGCGGTATCATCCATATTAACCATAACCGCGGCAGTTGCTTGACGAGCCATAATGCCTGTTTCTAAAGTAACAGTATGACGACCATATTGGAATTTTTGATAAGTCGGATTAAACAAAATAATGTCCTCTTGTTATTTATTATGTTGAAGTTTGATATTTCGACAGGAAGCAGCATTATGCTGCACTTATTGATATTCTCTTCAACAATGTGGGGATAAATTCAACAAAAAGATTATTTCACTGTCACGACTAATGACAAATCTATAAATTATAGAGCTCTCATTAGTCGCGCGAAACATGAGATACAATCTTTACTTTGTTGACTTCATAAAATATTAATTTTTTCGAGCTCTGTATTATATCAGAGTGCCAATTTTTCACAACGAAAAAGAGGCCTAAGCCTCTTTTCAAGTAGATGATGAATTAGCGACGTAAACCTAGCTTTTTAATCAATTGGCTGTAACGTTCAATATCTTTACGACGTAAATAATCTAATAATTTACGACGGCTAGACACCATACGTAATAGACCGCGACGGCTATGGTGATCTTTTTTGTGCTCAGAAAAATGACCTTGTAAATCATTAATACGTGCAGTTAAAAGAGCAACTTGAACTTCAGTTGAACCTGTATCGTTAGTACCACGACCATATTCAGCAACGATTTTCGCTTTAGCTTCTACAGTTAGAGACATAATAAACCTCTTCAAATAAATATAAAATATGGAATGACCGATCTCTAATTCAGACATTCCTCAATATTCATATAGAAATATATGAACTGCATAATTATACTGAAATTTGTTAAAATAGCAATTTGATTTACTTAGTTAACCACAAGATTTACTTTAGTTCAAAACCATACTCCTCTTGAATGAGTTTTTTTAATGCCTCAATATAATTTTGAGCAGATAGACTCAATTGAGCTTTTTGTGATGTGATCCAACCAATTAAGATTTTTTCATCTACATCTAAAGGTATTGATAAAATATCAGAACCATTTAAATCCGTACTTAACACCCCTGTACTAATGGTATAACCATTAAGTCCATGCAATAGATTAAACAAAGTTGCCCTATCACTCACATGAATACTTTTTTTATGGTACACCGTACTTAAAATCTCTTCTGAAAAATAAAACGAATTATATTCTCCCTGCTCGAAAGAGAGATAAGGATAATCCTCTAAATCATCTAATGTTAATGACTTCATTCCCGCTAATGGATGATGAGTACTAATAAATACATGAGGATGCGCTTCAAAAAGTGGATTAAATGTTAATCGATGTTCTTTCAGTAGTCGCAAAATTACCTTTTGGTTAAAATCAGTCAAATATAAGATGCCAACTTCGCTGCGTAAATTGGCGACGTCGGTGATAATATCATATGTTCTTGTTTCTCTGAGTGTAAACTCGTATTCATCCGTATGATTTTTTTTTATTAAATTAACAAAAGCATTGACCGCAAAAGCATAATGTTGGGTAGATATACTACATAGCTGCTTAGAAGGTGCTTTTTTTGAATAGTGTTGTTCCAATAACTCAGCCTGATCTAAAACTTGTTTAGCATAACCTAAAAACTCAACACCATCGGTCGAAAGAGAAACGCCTTTGGAGGTACGTACAAAAATTTCAATACCAAATTCAGCTTCTAAATCTTTTACCGCCGTTGATAAACTCGGTTGTGTAATGTACAAATTTTTAGCTGCCTCATTAATTGAGCCTGAACGTGCAATTTCTAAAATATAACGTAGTTGTTGAAGTTTCATAATATCAGTTAATGCCTTAACACAAACTATCTTGCTGAGCACAAATATATACTAAATGATATTAAAGTGAAGTAAATAATTGTTATCGTTTTTATACTTAAACAAATACTTTTATGAAAATTTTTAACAACGACTTTATTGCACTTCTGTAAAATAGTGATTAAAAACAAATGTTAATAATTAAAATGGTGAACAATTAAAAGAAGTTTTCGTAAATTAATTTTATACTCATAAGCGTTGAAACAGTAATTAGCATTGGTCTGATTAATTTGCGACCTTTAGCAATGACCATCTTAGCACCAAGTCTTGCACCTATAAATTGACCAACTAACATGATAAGTCCAATTGACCATATCACTTCGCCACCAACAATAAAAAACAGTAAACCGGCTAAATTTGAAGTGAAGTTTAATACTTTGGTATGCGCTGTCGCTTTAGTTAAATTAAAGCCAGCCAGTGTAATATAAGCTAACGCATAAAATGAACCCGCGCCAGGACCAAAAAATCCATCATAAAAACCAATTCCCAAAGCTGGTATTAGTGCAAATTGGATAAGTGAAAAGCGACTTTTACAATCGTTTTCACCAATGGTTGGAGAAAGTAAAAAATAAAGTCCCACGCCAATGGTTAAAATAGGCAGTAATAGCTTTAAAAAATCAACTTGGACATGCATAACCGACAATGTTCCAACTGCCGATCCAACAAAAGCAAACATGATTGAACACTTTTGCTGCTTTAAATCGACCATTCGCTGACGGATAAAATATAAACTAGCAGAAAATGAACCACCACAGCTTTGTAATTTATTGGTCGCCAAGGCACTGGCTGGCGGCAATCCAACAGCAAGTAAAGCGGGCACAGTCAATAAACCACCGCCACCTGCAATTGAATCAATAAAACCAGCTAAAATAGCAATAAAAAACAGTAAAATAATTAACTCATAAGTCATAGCGAATTGACATCATTACATTGAGCACGATAGCGAAGATAATGATCCATTAGCACTATAGCAACCATCGCTTCAGCGATGGGCACAGCTCGTATTCCTACGCATGGATCATGTCGACCATGGGTCGATACTTCAACAGTCTCGCCATGGATATTGATTGATTGCCCTGCAATTTCAATGCTTGGTGTTGGCTTTAAGGCGATACTGGCTAATATCGTTTGTCCTGAGCTAATCCCCCCTAAAATACCACCAGCATGGTTAGATAAAAAACCTTGCTTAGTTATTTCATCTCGATTTTCACTGCCTCGTTTATTAACAACCGCATAACCATCACCAATTTCAACGCCTTTCACTGCATTAATACTCATTAACGCATGTGCAAGTTCAGCATCTAATTTGTCAAATACGGGTTCACCAAATCCTACTGGAACGTTTTCGGCAACAATACAGACTTTAGCACCAATTGAGTCACCTTCTTTTTTCAGTGTTCTGAGCAACTGATCAAGTGCTTCTAATTTGCTTTCATCAGCGCAAAAAAATGGGTTTTTTTCAACTTGTTGCCAATCTTTTAATTCACATTTTACATCGCCCATCTGAGCCAAATAACCACGAATGGTTATGCCAAGCTTTTCTTGCAGATATTTTTTTGCAATCGCGCCAGCGGCAACACGCATGGCAGTTTCACGAGCAGAAGAACGACCACCACCACGATAATCGCGTATACCATATTTATTTTGATAAGTATAATCTGCATGGCTTGGTCTAAAGATATCTTTAATTTTGCTATAATCTTGAGAACGTTGATCGGTGTTTTCAATAAGTAATCCAATACTTGTACCTGTTGTCACACCCTCAAATACACCTGATAAGATTTTGACTCGATCGGCTTCTCGGCGTTGAGTAGTATAACGAGATGAACCAGGTCTACGACGGTCAAGGTCATGTTGCATATCTGATTCAGTTAATGCAAGTCCAGGTGGAACACCATCGACAATACACCCTAATGCTACACCGTGTGATTCACCAAATGTGGTCACTTTGAATAATTTTCCGATTGAGTTTCCAGCCATAATAAATTTATTCCAATTATTGAAAGCAGCTTATTTAAAACAGTAATGATATTGAATCAACTCTTCACGAGTGATCGCAAACACGCCCAGACCACCATGCTTAAATTCAATCCAATTAAATGGGACATTTGGATATTGTTGCTGTAAGCTAATCCAGCTATTGCCAACTTCACAGACTAATATACCCGCTGGTGCTAAATAATCTATCGCATCTCGTAAAATTGTTTTTACCAAATCTAAACCATCAAAACCCGCCTCTAATGCTAATTTAGGTTCATATAAAAACTCATCTGGTAAATCACTCATATCTTCACTATCAACATAAGGTGGATTTGTGACAATTAAGTCATATTGTTTTACAGGCACATCATTAAATAAATCTGACAAAATAGGCGTAACTCGAAAATCCATTTCGTGCATTTCAATATTTGTTTGTGCAATATCTAATGCTTCTAATGAAATATCGGTGATATCAACTTGAGCATCAGCAAACTCATAAGCACAAGCAATACCAATACAACCGCTGCCTGTACACAAATCTAAAATATTTTTAGGCTCAGCGAATATTAGCTGTTCAAAATGTTTATTGATGAGTTCACCAATAGGAGAGCGAGGAATTAATACACGTTCATCAACGTAAAAAGAATGGCCACAAAACCAAGCTTGATTAGTCAAATAAGGGGTTGGTACACGATCTTTAATTCGTTTTTGAATAACATCAAAAAGTTGATTTTTTTCGTCATTAGTCAAATTTGCGGAATAAAATTCCGTAGGGATAAACAACGACAACCCCAATGTTGCTAAAATTAGTTGTTTAGATTCATCAATAGGATTATCCGTACCATGCCCTAAAAAGACATCCGATAGATTAAGTTGCGATGCTGTCCAGCGTATAAAGTCCTGAACTGTGCGTAAGTTTTCCATAATGACTCCAAATGCTTTAGGAGAGGAAGGCGTTACTTGTCATTCTAGGCGACTGCCTTCAATGGGGTTTTGCTAAAGTAACCTTGACAATATACTTCTAACAACAATATTGAACCTGATGTTCGACCCTTTAATGACTAAATATGGCGGTGAGGAAGGGATTCGAACCCTTGATACGTTGCCGTATACACACTTTCCAGGCGTGCTCCTTCAACCACTCGGACACCTCACCTAATTATTAGCACCTGCTTTTTTAAGCAGGTTGCATACTATAATAATCACGAAATAATTAATCAAGCTTTTTTAATTCATACAAACAATGATACCAAAAGTTACCAAAACAGCTAGCACCCCCGCTGTTGCGATCAATGCATATTTTAAATCTGAACACATTTTATTATCTCCAATTATTTTTTATTAATTAGCTTTTTCGATTGGCAAATCAAACGAAATAATATTGTTAATAGAACCATTACTTTCAATTTTTGGATATTTAGACGCAAAATCAAGAAGTATCTCGATCGATTCATCTAAGTAAGCATCGGGTTGTTTATAATCCTTAGGTAAATCATCTAATTTAGAGATCGATGGTAAACCTGCTTTATTTAAACGTTCATTCATTCTTTTTAAACTACGTTCATCATTAATTTTTTGTTCTGCTTCTCTTTGTTTCTTATTCAACGAAACAATATATTGATGATCTTTTTTATCATTAAACATTTTAATATCTTCATCAATATAAATAAATTCAGGATTTTTTGAAATCCTAGCCAAATGTTGCGATTCTAAATCAGGTAACAACGACTTGATATTGGCAAGAGTCAAATAATTAGCTGATGGTATTTTATCCCAAGGTAACGCATTATCTAAGAATCGTTCACCTGTCTCATCAACATATTTCACTCTATTCATTTCAATGTCAGGCTCAACACCTTTTAATTGTGTACTACCGCCATTAATACGATAAAACTTCTGTATAGTGTATTGAGCACCACCTAGTTCAGGCCAATTTGGATGTAACCTTGCATCAACTGGATAGGAAATGTTACGAGATGTTTGTACGGTACCTTTACCATAAGTCGTTTCACCAACAATTAATGCACGTCCATAATCCTGCATAGCGGCAGAAAATATTTCTGATGCTGATGCACTATAGCGATTAATCATCACAACAAGTGGACCAGTATATTCAATACCTTTATTTTTATCATCATAAGTAATGACTTTTTGCAAATTATCTCGAACTTGAACTACAGGCCCACTATCAATAAACAAACCAGTTAAAGTAATAACTTCAGCTAATGAACCACCACCATTATCACGTAAATCAATAATTAAACCTTGCAAATTTTCTTTATTCGCTTTTGATAAAAGAGACTCAACTTTTTCGGTTAATCCCATGTAGAAACTAGGTATTTCAATAACCCCTACTTTACCGCGCTGATTATCCATGATCTTCAATTTCGCTTCACGATCTTCAAAATGAATTTTATCACGAGTAAGCTCAATGACTTTGGCCTTACTATTATTACCTGCAGGTAAAATTTCTAACTTAACTATAGTACCTTTTGGTCCACGAATTTTATCGACAATATCATCTAAACGCCAACCAATAACATCTTCAATCGCCGAATCACGTTGACCTACACCAATAATTTTATCTCCAACTGTCAACTGTTTGCTTTTTTCAGCTGGTCCTCCTGTCACAAAAGACATAATCACAGTATAGTCATCTTGCTGGCTTAATGTTGCTCCAATACCTTCAAATGACAAACTCATTTCAGAATCAAAATCTCGTTTTTTGCGTGGCGCTAAATAGCTAGTGTGAGGGTCAATTTCTCTTGCAAATGCATTCATAAATATTTGAAAAGCATCTTCATTATTTGATTGCATTACTGTTTTTAAAACGCGATTGTAACGTTTAGTTAATATTTCACGGATCTCTTTTTCGTTTTTTCCAGATAAAGATAAATTCAACTCGTCATATTTAACTCGTTTATCCCAATAGACATTGAGTTCAGTTTCAGAAGTAGGCCATGCAATTTCTTCACGATTAAAATCAACTTCATCGCTAGTAGAAAAATCCATAGGTTGTTGTAAAACTTCAAGAGCGTATTGATAACGGTTATAACGTTTTTGCAAAAAGAGGTTATAAATGTCATAAGCCGTTTTTAGATTACCATCAATTAATTCCTGACCTAAAGATTCTTGTCTATTTCGAAAGCTATCAACATCACTTTGAATAAATAAAGATTTATTGCTATCTAATAATTTGAAATAGCGATCAAAGATCTTAGAAGAAAAAGCACCATCTAAAGCAAAATTACGATAATGTGACTGAGTAAAAAAATTTGTCACACGCTTAGCAACAACTTGGTGAATCTCATCTTGCTTTAAAATAGGTATTTGTTCTTTTGCTTGCGTTTTTGCCTGAGCGTTTTGGTCAAAAATACACAAAACAAGGCTAAATGTAATAATACCTTTCAGTAATTTATTCATTCAAATTCTCTATTTATTGATAATATATTCAGGTTTAACCGTTAATTCCATACCTGAACCAATTTTTACTTTAATATGTTCTTTTTCAATATTAATTATTTGTACTTTTATAGGTTTATTACCTACTATAACTTTAACAAAATCACCATTATTTAAAGATTTAACTTTTTTAGAAGGCGCTTGAGTAGTTTTACGTTTTCCTTTTGCTTGTTCTTTAAAACGTTCTTTAGCCTTTTCTTTGCTCTCTTTTAATTGTTGTTGAGCATGATCCATCTGTTCTTGGTTAATGATTTCATCAGGGTTGCCATCTAAATCAATACGATTAGCGCCTTTTTTTATACTATACAAGTAACGCCAACTCATTGTGTATGAACGCAATGCAACACGAAGTTTAGTTTTACTTAATATTTGGCAACCATCTAAACGAGAAATAATATCTTGAAAAATCCCAATCTTTAATGGTTTTGCTTCACCCTCAAGGGTAAAACAATTTGGGAATTGTTGAGCTAAATAAGCAATAATCTCTTTACTATTTGTTAATTGAAACTGATTTTCCATTGGTTATCCCATAGCAACTAAATTTTACTAGCGTTAAAGTATATCGCAGCTTATATAATAACACTAACTATCTTTTTTTCGTTCATTAATAATTGTTATAACATCCTAAATACTATTATAAAAACATTCTATTTTAGAATACACAATGAAATATTGAACTTACTGTTTTTAGTATTAGAAAAGCATAACATAGATACTTATGGTTATAAACTAAGAGAGATTAAAAAAAGAAAAACATAACAATTAGCCGAATTATCTTTTTTAAGCACATCTTAGTTACTCCATATTGAACGTTATCAAACATATGATATTATCAACTCACATTTTTAATAACCTAACAGGCAACTATACCATGAAAAATATAAAAAAATTTATTATAATTCTATGCTCTACACTTACCCTATCCGCATGCGCACAAAAAAATTTTATTGAACAAGGCTCTCCACTTAATAACGAAAAAGTAAGCAAAATTGTTGAAGGTTCGTCCACCGAATCTCAAATTTTATCTATATTTGGAGAACCTACAAGTAAAAAAATCCTTAATAATAACGAAACACAATGGACATACCAATATACTAAAAAAAGCTCAACCAGTCATATGTTAATTGGTGAAACACAATACAATATTCTTGAAGGCAAGCTCGATATTATTATTTCTAAAGGCGTTGTAACTTGGTTTAATTATGACGAAAATCAAAAACAAAAAAAATGGTAATTAAATTAAAGTAATATTATTACTATAGCACATCATTAAGATGTGCTATTCATTTCATGTATCATCTTTATTATATAATTCTATTTATCTTAAAAACATTTAAACATCATTCATTTATTCTCTAATGATCATACAGTTCTGGACAAAATTGTGCTTTAGTTTATACTTATTGATGAAATTAACCAGACAATCGCTGCTTTGTTGTTCTTTATTAGTGGAGATAAACAGAGGGGAGGAAAGTCCGGGCTCCATAGGGCAGAGTGCCAGGTAACGCCTGGGGAGTTTTGGCGAGAGCTAAAATTCACGACTAGTGCAACAGAAAGTAAACCGCCGATGGCTTATTTTATAAGATCAGGTAAGGGTGAAAGGGTGTGGTAAGAGCACACCGCGCAACTGGTAACAGTTGTGGCACGGTAAACTCCACTCGGAGCAAGGTCAAATAGGGATTCATTGGCGCGGCCCGCGTTGAATCCGGGTAGACTGCTTGAGCTAATGCGTGAGCATTAGCCTAGAGGAATGATTGTCCACGACAGAACCCGGCTTATCGGTTAATTTCACTTTCTATTTTTTATTGTGGTTTGATGTCGCTTTAGATTGTCTTTTATTATTTATCGAGCGTTTGACAGCAAGAAAAACTGAAAATAGCAATCCTAATACCAATAAAAAAACAGGTATTAACATTAGCAAAGACATAATTTGCTTTTCATACTCTTTGAAAATTGGCGATAATCCAAATAAATAACCTAACGTCACAATCAAGAAAATCCATAATGTTGCACTGATCAAATTATAGATATGGAATTTTCGACTATGTAATCCTGATAATCCTGCCATCATTGGTAATAATGTACGTACGAAAGCAATAAATCGTCCAATAAATAGCGCCTGTAATCCATACTTATGGAATAATACTTCAGATTTATGATGATATTTTTCAGGAATATGCGCCATCCAACCTTGTACAAGCTTAGTATTGCCAAGCCACAAACCTTGTGCATAACCTAACCAAGTTCCTAAAGCTGCGCCAGCAATTAAAATAAGATTAATTAGACCAAAATGAAATACATTTTGACTAATTAGTACACCTGTTAAGAATAATAGGCTGTCTCCAGGCAAAAAAGCTGCTGGTAAAACGCCATTTTCTAAAAGGATAATAACAAACAACATACCATATAGTGCCCATAGCACATTAGGATTTGAGAGCGTTGCAATATCCAAATTAATAAACGCATGATAAAGTGTAATTATTGTTTCCATCTATTTTGAAATCCCATTAATGTATCGTTATTAGTGATTAATGGTACCACCAACGGTCAAATTATTCACTTTTAAAGTAGGTTGCCCAACCCCAACAGGAACACTTTGGCCTGCTTTACCACAAACGCCTACACCTGAATCTAGTTCAAGATCATTGCCTACCATAGATACTTGTTGCATGGTTTCAATACCAGAACCAATTAGTGTTGCACCTTTTACTGGCGTTGTTATTTTACCCTTTTCAATCAAATAGGCCTCTGAGGTTGAAAAAACAAACTTACCGGAAGTGATATCAACTTGACCACCAGCAAAATTAGGTGCATAAAGCCCGTAATCAACACTGCTAATAATATCGTCAAAAGATGAATTCCCCGCCAGCATATAGGTGTTTGTCATTCTTGGCATAGGTAAGTAAGCATACCCTTC
Source organism: Gilliamella sp. X-46 (assembly GCF_057063525.1). Lineage (NCBI taxonomy): Bacteria > Pseudomonadati > Pseudomonadota > Gammaproteobacteria > Orbales > Orbaceae > Gilliamella > Gilliamella sp. X-46. The sequence goes on from NZ_JBXSQH010000006.1 coordinate 38,511, forward strand.
ACGACGCCCATTGCCCGTTGAATGCGTATTCATCAATTTTGCGTTGAGTTTATCAAACATATAGCCCTTTAAGATACCATTTTCAATAAGGACTGTTTTTTGGCTTGGTGTACCTTCGTCATCTATAGAGAGTGATCCTCGGCGATTTTCGATCGTACCATCATCGACAATGGTACAAAATTCTGAGGTAACTTGTTCACCAATTTTTCTGGAAAAAACTGAACTATTTTTACGATTAAAATCACCTTCTAACCCATGGCCTACAGCTTCATGTAATAATACCCCGGGCCAACCAGCCCCTAAAATAACAGGCATTGTTCCAGCAGGTGCAGCTTTCGCTGAAAGGGATACGAGTGCTTGGCGTACGGCTTCTCGCGTATAACTATCAGCGTAACTTTCTGATGTTTTTGGATTGATTGTTAAGAAATATTCATATCCAAATCGCCCACCACCACCACTACTGCCACGTTCACGTTTACCTTCTTTTTCAACTAAAACAGAAACAGATAAACGAACTAAAGGGCGAATATCAGCACATAATGTACCGTCTGTTGCCACAATTAAAATATCTTCATAACTTCCAGTTAAACTAGCAGAGACTTCAATAACCCTAGGATCAAGTGAGCGAGCTAATTGATCAATATGTTGCAACAGCGAAATTTTTTGCTCTTGAGAAAACAAATTAATCGGATTGATTGATGGATATATTGACACTGTTTGAGTAGTTCTAAATGGAGTCACAGCGATGGATGTTTGTAGTGTGGTGATTGAGCTTGCCGCTAATACACTTTGTTCCAAACGCGCTAATGAAAGCTGATCAGTATAAGCAAATCCCGTTTTTTCACCAACAATAGCTCTAACTCCAACACCTTGATCTCGATGGAATGAAGCATTTTTTATAATGCCATCTTCAAGTAACCAGCTTTCATAATAGCCAGATAAAAAATACAAATCACCAAAACAAATTTGCCTTGAACTTAGCATATCAAGTAAATGCAAAAGATCTTGTTGGTTTAGATTATTTGGATTGAGCAATCGTTCACTCACTTGAGTTAGTGTCATAAATTCCTTAAATTTTAATTGTGGATGCAAGTTTTTTTGATGATCATACAAGTATTTGATCATAATATTTTTTTGCCTTTAATATTTTTATAATCAAACATTTGGTAACTACATTAATACCACATCGTATTGTTCTTGAATATAAAGTGGTTCAATCTTTACTTCAACACGTTTACCCACAAACACCTCAACTTCAGCTAAAGCGTGAGACTCATCATTAGTTAAAGCATTAGCCACAGCAGCAGATGCATAAACCAAAAAATACTCTGAGTGATGTGCTTTATAAACACGAACTATTTCACGTAAAATTTCGTTGCAAACTGTTTCTACAGATTTGACCATACCACGGCCTTTGCATGCAGGACATTCTTCGCATAAAATATGTCCTATACTTTCACGCGTTCGTTTGCGTGTCATTTCTACTAAGCCTAAAGTAGAAAATAAATTAACAGTAGTTCTAGCTCTATCTTTAGATAAAAAATCTTGGAGCGATTGTAATACTCGCTCACGATGCAAATCCTCTTGCATATCAATAAAATCGATAATAATAATGCCACCCAAATTACGCAAACGCAATTGTCGAGCAATTGCTATTGTTGCCTCAATATTGGTATTAAAAATAGTTTCCTCTAAATTACGATGACCAACAAATGCACCAGTATTAATATCAATTGTCGTCATAGCTTCAGTTTGGTCAATAATTAAATATCCGCCAGATTTCAATTTTACTTTACGATCTAATGCTCTTTGAATTTCGTTTTCGGTATCATAAAGATCAAAAATCGGAATATTACCTCGATAATGTGATAATTTACTAGTCACTTCGGGCATAAATTCTTGCGTAAACTCAACTAATAAATCATAAGTTAATTTTGAGTCTACCAGAATTCGTTCAATAGGATCACCCACAAAATCACGTAATACACGTTGTGATAATGCCAATTCACCATAAACTAGATTTTTACTTACTGGTCGAGCCATTCTTTCTTGGATTTTACTCCAAAGACGTTTTAAAAAATTGGCATCTTGCTCTAATTCATGAGCATTTGCGCCCTCTGCAGCCGTTCTAACAATAAAACCACCTTCGGCTGTCACATATTGTTCAACAATACTTTTTAGTCTTTCACGCTCTTGTTCACTTTCTATCCTTTGCGAAGTAGCTACATGAGCAGAATTAGGTCCTGGCATTAATACTAAATAGCGCGACGGCAAAGTAATATCAGTTGTTAGCCTCGCTCCCTTTGTTCCCAGAGGGTCTTTAACCACCTGCACCATTAAGTCCTGTCCTTGACGAACAAGTTCAGATATGTCTTTTACTTGAAATTGTTCTTGTTCAGTATCTGATACACACTCTGTATGGGGCATAATATCAGATGCATGTAAAAAAGCTGCTTTCTCAAGACCTATGTCTACGAAAGCAGCCTGCATACCAGGTAAAATACGGATCACTTTGCCTTTATAGATATTCCCAACAATACCTCGCCTAGATTCACGATCCACATGGATTTCTTGTAATACACCATCTTCAATATAAGCGACTCTAGTTTCGGATGGCGTTACATTCATTAATAATTCAACAGACATAAAATTCCTTTTAATTGATGGCAAAACTTCGTCTTATTAATCGTAAAAATAAATAGATCACAACCCATAATAAGCCATCAATACAGCTTGATAGTAAAATCAATGGCGATATTGTTATAGTATGATAAATACTAACTTGAAATACAAACACAAGTAAATTGTAGCACACCGAAATACCAAAAATAATAAACGACTGTTGCCATAAAGCTAAATTACGTATCAATTGGAATTTAAAAACAAGTAAATAAGCAATACATGAATAAATAAAAGCATGTACCCCCAAGATTGAACCGGAACACAGATCTATTACGATTCCAAATATAAAAGCAGTCCCAATTCCAATTCGATGAGGAAGAGCAATTAACCAATAAGCAAAAATAAGAATCAGCAAATGCGGTTTAAACATACTATATGATGGTGACCATGGAATAATTTGCAAACATAAGCCAATTAATAGCGTTATCCAAATAATCAATATCCGATTACGACCCCTCATGTTTTACCCCTTGATTTCCCCACAATAACAATAAATAGCGTAAACGTTTTAAATCTGCTGTTGGTGTAGCCGAAATAATTGGAGTTGAATCAGTAATATCAAGTTTTACTGAACTTACTATTGCTACTGGATAACCTTCTGGAAAACGACCGTCAAGTCCTGAGGTGACTAAAACATCTCCTACTTTTATATCAACATTATTAGGCAAAAACTCTAATGTTAAATCATTACTACATCCGTTACCCACAGCAACCATACCAATATCGTTTCTTAGCACTTGTACCGGTATTGCATGCTGATAATCACACACTAAAATAGCGCGACTAGTTGATTGAGCAGTTTCATAAATTTGTCCGACTATCCCTTTTTCATCAACTACTGGCTGGCCGACATAAACACCATCTTGTTTACCTTTATTTACAACGAATTGATAAACATAAGGATCTGTATCAGCAAGCAATACTTGTGCTGCCATTTTATGCTCATCAGGCCTTAATGGAGAACCAAGTAATTCACGAAGCCTAGTGTTTTCATGTTTTAAATGTTCAAGCAATAATAAATCATTTTTTTGTTGCAACAAGTCTGCACGCAATTTTTCTTTTTCACTGATCAAGGTTTCTCTTGTTTTTGTCATCTCGTAAAGAGAATCCAATGATGACTTTGGCGCATTCGACACATGATAAAGAGGCGAAATGATAGTATCTAAATAATAACGAATTTCTTTAAATGGTCGATAGTTGACATCTAATACAATTAGTACTAAAGCTAATGCTAAAAAAGTAAATAATTGTACACTGAGGGGGGAACGTTTAGAAAAAAGTAATTTCATTGTCCAGTACTTACCTGTTTTATGCTCAAGATCTAATTATTTTAAGATACGACTCCGCCGACAATGTCGGCGGATGAAAATATGAGATATTTACTTACTAATCGTTTCACCAATATGAAATTTAGCAACGATTAAGGTAGCAATTACTCTTCACTAAATAGATCTCCACCATGCATGTCAACCATATCTAGCGCTTTTCCACCACCTCTTGCAACACATGTTAATGGATCTTCAGCCACTACAACATGAATACCAGTTTCAGCCGATAATAATTTATCAATATTACGTAATAAAGCTCCACCACCAGTTAAAACCATACCGTGCTCTGAAATATCAGAAGCAAGTTCTGGAGGACACTGCTCTAACGCCACTTTAACTGCACTGACAATGCCGCTTAAAGGTTCTTGTAGCGCCTCTAAAATTTCGTTAGAATTTAAAGTAAAACTGCGAGGCACGCCTTCAGCAAGATTACGTCCACGGACTTCTATTTCAAGCACTTCATCGCCAGGATAAGCACTACCAATAAAATGTTTGATTTTTTCAGCTGTTGCTTCACCAATCAAGGCACCATAATTACGACGAACATAGTTAATAATCGCTTCATCAAAGCGATCCCCGCCAATACGCGCAGATGCAGAATATACAACACCATTTAATGAAATAACTGCCACTTCTGTAGTTCCACCACCAATATCAACGACCATTGAACCTGTTGGCGCAGATACCGGTAAATCAGCACCAATAGCAGCTGCCATTGGCTCTTCAATTAAATATACCTCACGAGCACCTGCGCCTAATGCTGACTCGCGAATAGCACGACGCTCAACTTGTGTAGCCCCGACAGGAACACAAACAAGTACACGGGGGCTTGGCCTTAAAAAACTATGGCTATGAACTTGGCGAATAAAATACTGTAGCATTTTTTCAGTAACAGAAAAGTCGGCAATAACGCCATCTTTCATTGGTCTAATAGCAGCAATATTACCAGGCGTCCGCCCTAACATCTGTTTCGCAGCATGCCCAACAGCAGCAACACTTTTAGGTGTGCCTGTGCGATGATCTTGGCGGATCGCTACAACTGAAGGTTCGTTTAATACAATACCTTGTCCTTTTACATAAATAAGTGTGTTTGCTGTACCTAAATCGATCGATAAATCATTTGAAAACAAGCCGCGAACTTTTTTGAACATAATAAAAACTCTTCCTAGAATAAATCTTGTTTAAGTATATTTTAGTATTTAAAAATAAACCATGGAATCAAAAAATATATATTTTCAACTTTATCCAAGCTAAATAAGATATTATTTAACCTTTTTAAACCATAGCCAAACCCAATAATAAATCACTTCTGTTATTGTATCGCAATTATAAAATAATACCTAGAAAATAGTATAACAAGTGTTTGTAAAGGAGATATATAATGACAAATTCAATTTTACAGTGTATTCTTCCGCGTTAATGTTGAGTTACAACCTTATTTTGGCGAAAATAACACTTTTAGCTGATAATAAGGATACATTAAAATCATTGTTACTTATATCAAATAAACACGGTGTAATTCATGGATATACGCAAAATTAAAAAATTAATTGAATTAGTTGAAGAGTCAGGTATTTCTGAACTTGAAATTTCTGAAGGTGAGGAATCAGTTCGAATTAGTCGTTCTGCTCCTACTACAAACTATTCGGCGCCAGTACAAAATATTCAAATTCCTCAACCTGCTCCTGTCGTTGTAGCCCCAACAGCTCAAACTGAAGTCGTAACAGAGACTGTTGTAACTGATGGAACAACAATCAAATCCCCAATGGTTGGAACTTTTTATCGTACACCAAGTCCAGAATCAAAAGCTTTTGTTGAAGTTGGTCAAACAGTAAATGTTGGCGATGTACTTTGCATTGTTGAAGCGATGAAAATGATGAACCAAATCGAGTCAGAAAAGGCTGGTACAATAAAAGCAATCTTGGTTGAAAATGGTCAACCAGTTGAATTTGATCAGCCACTATTCATTATTGAATAATCTGAATTTATTAATGACTATACGATTAAGAGATTGAATATGCTTGATAAAATTCTTATTGCGAATCGTGGAGAAATAGCTCTACGTATATTACGAGCATGTAAAGAACTTGGAATTAAAACTGTTGCAGTTCATTCTACGGCAGATAAAGATTTAAAACATGTATTACTAGCAGATGAAACCGTCTGTATTGGCTCAGCAGCTTCCGTAAAAAGTTACCTTAATGTGCCAGCACTAATTTCAGCTGCTGAAGTAACCGGTGCTGCTGCTATTCATCCAGGATATGGATTCTTATCTGAAAATGCGGACTTTGCTGAGCAAGTTGAGCGTTCAGGCTTTATTTTTGTTGGTCCAAAACCCGACACCATCCGTTTAATGGGCGATAAAGTATCGGCGATTCATGCCATGAAAAAAGCCGGTGTGCCTTGTGTGCCGGGTTCAGATGGACCACTAGGTAGTGATATTGAAGCCAATAAACAAATCGCTAAACAAATTGGCTATCCTGTGATTATTAAAGCTTCTGGTGGCGGCGGTGGTCGCGGTATGCGTATTGTTCGGGAAGAAAAGGATCTTGAACAATCCATCAAAATGACCAAATTGGAAGCCAAAACAGCTTTCAATAATGATATGGTTTACATGGAAAAATTCCTTGAGAACCCACGTCATATCGAAATTCAAGTACTTTCTGATGGTCAAGGTCATGCTGTTTATTTAGGTGAACGAGATTGCTCAATGCAAAGACGTCATCAAAAAGTGGTAGAAGAAGCACCAGCACTTGGCATCACACCTAAAATGCGTAAATTCATTGGCGAGCGTTGCGTTAATGCATGTATTGAGATCGGCTATCGTGGTGCAGGTACATTCGAATTCTTATTTGAAAATGGCGAGTTTTATTTCATTGAAATGAATACCCGTATTCAAGTAGAGCATCCAGTTACCGAAATGGTAACTGGCGTTGATTTAATAAGAGAACAAATTTTGATCGCCGCAGGCAAACCACTGTCAATTAAACAAAGTGATATTGAAATAAAAGGCCACGCGATTGAATGCCGAATTAATGCTGAAGATCCTAAAACCTTTATGCCATCACCAGGAAAAATTACCCGTTTTCATGCACCAGGTGGCTTTGGTATTCGTTGGGAATCACATATTTATGCTGGTTATACTGTCCCACCTTACTATGACTCAATGATTGGTAAATTAATCGCTTATGGTGAAACACGCGAAGTTGCCATTGCGCGGATGAAAAATGCCTTAGCAGAGCTAGTGATTGATGGAATCAAAACCAATATTGATCTTCATATTGAAATCATGAATGATGAAGGCTTCCAAAAAGGTGGTACCAACATTCATTACTTAGAAAAGAAATTAGGCATTTATGAGTAACAAAATAATCCCTATCTATTAGGGATTATTGCTATATTTAAGTATCAATAAGGTATGGGTAGATATAAATGAAAAATTGGAAAAAAAGTGCTGAAGAAATTTTAACCATGGGACCTGTTGTTCCGGTTATTGTGATTGAACGTATTGAAGATGCTGTACCGCTAGCCAAAGCGCTCATTGCTGGTGGAGTAAAAGTACTAGAGGTGACGTTACGAACAGCTTGTGCAATTGACGCAATAAAGAAAATCATCAAAGAAGTTCCTGAAGCTGTGGTTGGTGCAGGAACAGTGACAACTGTTGAACAACTAAAACAAGTCACCGAAGCTGGCGTTGAATTTGTCATCACTCCTGGTATTACTGACGCTATTTTAAAAGCTGCGGTTGAAGGTCCTATCCCTGTTATTCCTGGTATTGCAACTATTTCTGAACTATTAACAGCACAAGAATATGGTCTAACGGCACTAAAATTCTTCCCAGCTGAAATCAATGGTGGCGTTGCAGCATTAAAAGCTTTTGCTGGCCCTTGTGGATATATGAAGTTCTGTCCTACGGGGGGAGTAAACCCGAAAAACTATCGCGATTACCTTGCGCTTGATAATGTACTTTGCGTCGGTGGCACTTGGTTTATTCCAACCGATGCAATTGCAAAAGGAGATTTTGCTAAAATTACGGAAATGACAAAACAAGCTGTTGCTGGTGCACAATAACTGCTATTATTCCGCCGATATAATATCGGCGGTTAACCACTCGTTGTCAATACTTCTTAACTTCTTAACCCTCGCCCACTTTCAATAAGTCGCCATGCAATTACATACAGTACGGTAACAAACAAAATCAGCATTGAAAACGTGATCCATAACGGCACGTCTGTCACGCCCAAAAATCCATAACGAAAACCGTTAATCATATAAACGATTGGATTAATTTTTGAAATCCACTGCCAAAAGTCTGGTAGCATAGTAATGGAATAGAAAACACCTCCAAGATAAGTTAATGGTGTTAATACAAATGTTGGAATAATGCTTATATCATCAAATGTCTTGGCAAATACCGCATTTAATAAACCAGCTAATGAAAACAGAATTGAGGTCAATAGTAATGTACAAACAACAAATAACCAAGAATGCACTTCATAACGAACAAAAAATAGTGATACGATCGTCACTAAAATACCAGTTAAAATACCGCGCATCACGCCACCACCAACATATCCCAAAATAAGAATATGCGTGGGTACAGGCGCTACCAATAATTCTTCAATGTTATGTTGAAATTTAGCGCTAAAAAAGGATGAACAAACATTGGTATAAGAATTGGTAATAACGGACATCATAATTAATCCCGGCACAATAAATGCCATATAGCTAAATCCCCCCATTTCACCAACACGAGAGCCAATTAAATTACCAAAGATGATAAAATAAAGAGACATTGTAATTACTGGTGGAATTAGCGTTTGAACCCAAATTCTTAAAAATCGTGTCACTTCTTTACGCCAAATACTTTTTAAGGCAATCCAATATAAATTATTCATCAAATATCACCTTTTTGTTTAGTATCATTGTGCAATAGATCAACAAATAACTCTTCTAACCGATTTGCTTTATTTCGTACGCTGATCACTTTAATACTTTGTTGATTTAGTTGTTCAAATAATTGGTTTAACCCATGTTGCTTATCTACTTTGACTTCTAACATTCCGGCTTCAACATCAGAATAATTGTAGCCTCGTAATTTAATTGGCTCAGATGTAGGGACATAATCAATAACAATGGTTTCAGATTGGCTTTTAGCCAATAGAGCACGCATTGAAGAATTCGCAATCAATTGACCTCTCTGAATAATACCGATATTTCGACATAGCATTTCGGCTTCTTCTAAATAATGGGTGGTTAAAATAATTGTGATACCCTGCCGATTGATTTCACGTAAAAAATCCCACATAGAACGGCGTAATTCAATATCAACACCTGCGGTTGGTTCATCAAGAATTAATAATTTAGGCTCATGCACAAGCGCTCTGGCTATCATTAATCGCCTTTTCATGCCACCAGATAACATGCTAGCTCGACTGTGGCGTTTGTCCCATAAATCTAAAATTCGCAAATACTTTTCAGCACGCTCTAATGCAAGCTTTCGAGGCAATCCATAATAGCCACCTTGATTAGTAACTATTTGTAGCACTTCTTCAAATTGATTAAAATTAAATTCTTGTGGCACAAGCCCTAATTGTCTTTTAGCATTGACAACATCTTTATCTAAATCATAACCGAAAATCTTAACTTGTCCGGATGTTTTGGTGACTAATGAGCTAATAATACCTATAGTTGTTGACTTTCCAGCACCATTTGGCCCCAGCAAGGCATAAAAATCGCCGGCCTGTACAGTTAAATCGATACCTTTTAATGCTTCTATACCATTTTTATAGATTTTTTTGAGCGATATTAGCTCAAGTGCAGGAATTGATGACATGAATGTATCCTAAGTGAATCAATTGCTATTTAAATAATATGATATCATGTTAAATCAATTGACAATATAATCAATCAATGTAAGGGTCTTTTTAATTTTATTTATATCAATGAGAATAAATTATAATTGCAAGATCATAACGCATATTATTATTGATTGAGCACAAACAGTGTAGTTTTAAGTTTCAAGCTGTGTGCCTTTATCGTTGAAGGAATAAGTAGCATGTTTAAAATTGGGTTAGTTTCAGTATCAGATAGAGCTTCAAGTGGCGTTTACCAAGATGAAGGCATTCCATCATTAGTTTCATGGTTACAAACCGCATTGAAAACGCCTTTTACAACCGAAAATCGTATTATTCCTGATGAGCAAGCTGTCATTGAACGAACATTATGTGAGCTTGTGGATAATCTACATTGCCATTTAATTTTAACCACCGGAGGTACTGGTCCTGCAATTAGAGACGTAACACCTGATGCGACACTTGCCATCTCTGATCGGGTGATGCCAGGATATGGAGAGCAAATGCGTCAAATCAGCTTACATTTTGTACCAACTGCAATTTTATCAAGACAAGTTGGTGTTATTCGTAAAAAGTGTTTAATCATAAACCTACCTGGCAGACCAAAATCAATCAAAGAAACACTTGAAGGACTTAAAGACAATCAAGGAAATGTAATTGTTAATGGTATCTTTGCCAGCATTCCCTATTGTATACAACTATTAGAAGGCCCTTACATTGAAACTCATGATCAAATAGTTAAATCTTTTCGCCCTAAAGATGCAATTAAATCAAAACTTTAATTTTATGCAAATTTAATGCATAATTATTTATACAGTAATTACTGCTAATACTTTTAAAATGACTGGAGTTATTTTTGTTTAAATAGCAAGAAAATTTTATTATAAGTGTTATAACTTCATGTATTAGAAAAAGACAGTAACAAAATAAAAGCCAAGGAACATTATGAGACAAGCTAATCTCACTAAAACTTTTAAAGAGATGCTTCTTCAAGAGAAGTTTAGTTCGCAAGTAGAAATCGTACAAGCGCTACAAGAACAAGGTTTTGATAATATCAATCAATCAAAAGTTTCACGTATGCTAACCAAATTTGGCGCAGTAAGAACTCGAAATGCAAAATCCGAAATGGTCTATTGCTTACCTGCTGAAATCAGCGTACCAACTACAAGTAGCCCATTAAAAAACTTAGTGATTGATATCGATTTTAATAGTTCAATGGTGGTGATACACACCAGCCCTGGTGCAGCCCAACTCATTGCTCGGTTACTCGACTCAATTGGTAAATCTGAAGGTATTTTAGGTTCAATTGCAGGTGATGATACAATTTTTAGTACACCAACTAAAGAGTGTACAGTAAAAAAATTGTATCAAACCATTATCGAATTGTTTGAACGAGAATTATAGTGGTTGCAATTTCCCCATATTACACCTAATAATTTTTAACATTTAACCTGTTGACACAATTAATAAAATAGTTAATCTTATATAACGCTGACTTCGTTACAGAAGTTGCAAAACGAAGAGGCGCATTACTCAGGTAAATCATTTTAGGTACTGGAATCATTAATAAATGATTGAGGGGATGTAATGCCGAGGTTTGATTGCCTATCCAGAAGCTATCAAATCGACTGCAAGGGCTGAATCCCTTGGGTTGTCACCTTAACAGGTGGAGCACTTCAGGGTTTGTACTTTTTTAATTGTAAATAGGACACACCCGCTCTAACTCTGTTAAAAATAAAAATTTTTAATATGAGGAATCCATGGAAACATCATTTGTAATTGCTAAATTTGGTGGTACTAGCGTTGCTGATTACCCTTCAATGGTAAATAGTGCCAATATTGTAATAACTAATCCTAACGTAAAAGTTGTGGTACTATCGGCATCTGCTGGCGTAACAAATTTGTTAGTCGCATTAGCAGAAGGACGTGATGCCGATGTTCGATCTCAACATATTGCAAAAATTCAATCGATCCAATACAACATCTTAGAACAATTACCTGAAAATCCTGAACTACGAACTGAAATTGACAAAATCATTGCTAATATAGCGTCTTTGTCTGAAGCCGCAAGTTTAGCTACATCACCAGCATTAACTGATGAGCTAGTTAGCCACGGTGAAATTATGTCTTCAAAACTGTTTGTCGAAATATTGAAAGAAAAACAAAAAAATGCCATATGGTTTGACGTCCGTAAAGTTATGCGCACCGATGATAAATTTGGTAAAGCCACACCTAAAATTGAAGATATTAAACAGCTTTGCTGTGCGCATTTAAAATCACTAAACAGTCATAGCATCGTTGTAACACAAGGATTTATCGGTAGTGAAAGTTCAGGCAAAACCACCACTTTAGGCCGTGGGGGCAGCGATTATACCGCAGCGTTATTAGGTGAAGCATTAAATGCAACTCAAATTGACATTTGGACTGATGTTGCAGGAATTTATACTAACGATCCTCGCATTACGCCAGCAGCTAAACGCATTGATGAAATATCTTTTGCTGAAGCAACTGAAATGGCAACGTTTGGCGCAAAGGTACTACACCCTGCAACACTAGTACCAGCAGTACGTAGCAATATCCCTGTTTTTGTTGGTTCAAGTAAAGCACCTCAAGAAGGAGGAACTATTGTTTACAACACTAATAGCATTACATCTAAATTACCAGTATTTAGAGCGTTAGCACTACGTCGTAAACAAACATTGTTAACACTTACTAGTTTAAATATGCTACATGCTCAAGGTTTTCTAGCTAATGTGTTTACGATATTAGCCAAACATAATATTTCAGTTGATTTAGTCACAACATCAGAAGTTAGTATTGCATTAACTATCGATACAACAGGCACTAACACCAATGGTAACAGTTTATTAACGAAAGCATTATTTGATGAGCTGTCAACAGTGTGTCATGTCACAGTTGAAGAAGATTTAGCTCTAATTGCTATTATTGGAAATAACCTAACTTCAACACAAGGTATAACAAAAGAAGTGTTTGGTGTATTAAATGACTTTATTATTAGACTTTGCTGTTATGGGGCAAGTACTCACAATCTTTGCCTATTAGCAAAAAGCAATGACGCAGAATCAATTATTAAAATTCTGCATAAAACAATTTTTGAATCATAATATTAAAAGGGAGATTAGCGCTCCCTTCTTCAATCAAAACAAATTTTAATATTTAGACAGTCACTTTAAAATAAATTAACTTTCATTAAAAATGATTATAAAATATTATTAATGAATCAATAATTTTTTAACTTTGTATTCATAACATTAACATTTAGATTAAACCATCTTACTTCTTTATTATAATTAGTTATTACTATATTTTGAATATGATTTATTACTCTTAATTAATCGATTAAAACTATTAAATTGAACATCAACTTCTGTTAGATTTTTTAATTAATTTGAGTAAACTAAAATTAATTTCAATAACAAGAGGAAATTACCATGGGTATTATAAGTTGGATAATTCTAGGATTAATTGCCGGCTGGATTGCCAAGTTTTTTATGCCATTAGGAAGTGTAGGTGTAATTAAAACAATTTTATTAGGCATTGCAGGTGCTTTAGTGGGAGGCTATATTAGTACTTTCTTTGGTTGGGGTAGTGTTACAGGATTTAACTTCCCTAGTTTGTTAATATCAGTACTTGGTTCGATTATACTCATTTATATTTTTCGCCACATAAAAAAATAATTTATTTCCTATTAAATTGGCGGTTTTCCCGCCAATTTAAATAACGCTTAAGTTTTATGCAATTAGATATATCATCCTTTTTAGTTCAAAGTTCGTAATAAGTAATTTCGTCATATCCAGAATTTTGTTATATTATTTACTTAAACCAATCAATTTCAACTTGTAGATTATAATGTTAAAAATATTCAATACATTAACCCGAGAAAAGGAAATCTTTCAGTCTATTATCCCGAATAAAGTTGGACTATATGTTTGTGGTGTGACAATTTACGATCTTTGCCATATTGGTCATGGGCGTACTTTTGTTGCATTCGATGTTATTGCACGTTATTTACGTTTTTTAGGTTATGATTTAACTTATGTGCGTAATATTACTGATGTTGATGACAAAATCATCAAACGTGCACTCGAAAACGGCGAGAGTTGCGATCAACTTACCGATCGAATGCTACAAGAAATGTATGCAGATTTTGATGCACTGAATATAAAACGCCCTGATATAGAACCACGTGCTACTCATCACATGCAGCAAATCATCCAATTAGTTGAAAAATTAATTACCAAAAATCACGCTTATATTGCCGATAATGGCGATGTAATGTTTTCAGTAGACAATGATCCGAATTATGGTATTTTATCGCGACAAAATTTAGAACAGCTACAAGCTGGCGCTCGTGTTGATGTGGTTGATGTTAAACGTAATCCAATGGATTTTGTGTTATGGAAAATGTCAAAACCGAATGAACCAAGTTGGGATTCGCCATGGGGTAAAGGTCGCCCAGGTTGGCACATTGAATGTTCGGCGATGAATAGTTATCAGTTAGGTAATCATTTCGATATTCATGGTGGCGGTTCTGATTTAATGTTTCCACATCATGAAAATGAAATTGCCCAATCAACCTGTGCGCATAATGGTCAATATGTCAATTATTGGATGCATTCAGGCATGGTTATGATAGACCAAGAAAAAATGTCAAAATCACTCAATAATTTTTTCACAATTCGCGATGTACTAAAACATTATGATGCCGAAACAGTGCGTTATTTTTTACTATCAGGCCATTATCGTAGCCAACTCAATTATAGCGAAGAAAATTTAAAGCAAGCGAGAATAGCACTAGAGAGACTCTATACAGCCCTACGAGGCACCGATCCAACTCATCCACACATGACGCCTGACAGCAATTATTATCGCCAATTTTGTGATGCAATGGATGATGACTTTAATACGCCAGAAGCTTATTCAACTCTTTTTGATTTAGCTCGTGAAATTAATAAAGCCAAAGCTGATAATAATATGTCACTTGCTAATGAATTAGCTGCTGAATTACGTTATTTATCCGCTGTACTTGGATTATTAGAGCAAGATCCCATTAAATTTTTACAAGGTGATCAGCAAGATGATGTTGATGTTGCATTAGTTGAGGCATTAATAAAACAACGCAATGAAGCCAGAGTAAGTAAAAATTGGGCACAAGCCGACGAAGCTCGCGACAAATTAAATGCAATGAATATTGTGCTTGAAGATGGCGCGAATGGAACAACATGGCGCAAAAAAAGTTGATATTCTCAAAATCAAAATTTTGATGAATAAATAAAATAACGCACTAAAAGTGTCAATTAAAAATAACACCCACAATTCTGCGGGTGTTTCTATTTGTGATCATCGTAACGTTTTATCAATCGAAGTTAAAATACCACGCAAAATATTCAGTTCCTGTTGTTCAATGCGTGCGCGCGTAAACAATCTTCGCAAACGTCCCATAATTTGCCCCGGATGGTTGACATTAATAAAGCCTGTGTGTAATAAAGTTTGTTCTAAATGCTGGTAAAAACGCTCTATATCGGCATCAATAGGAAATTCAGTTTCGGACAGATTCGCATTTTTTTGCTCTGATATGTTATTTTCAAGATTTAACATTGACATACGAATTTCATAACACAAAACTTGCACCGACATGGCAAGGTTTAAAGAACTATAATCAGGATTAGCAGGAATGCCAACATGATAATGGCACTTTTGCAATTCTTCATTGGTTAAACCGACTCGCTCGCGACCAAAGACCAAAGCAACCTTAGCGCTGGCATTAGTTGCTTCTTGAATAATCTTATCACCACATGTCTTTGGGGTTAAATGTGGCCATTGCAAACTACGAGAGCGGGCGCTAGTGCCAATCACTAGAGTACAGTCGGCAATCGCTTGTTCAAGTGACGAAAAAATTTGCGCATTTTTAATAATATCACTCGCACCTGCCGCTAGCGAAATTGATTGAGAATCAGGCTTGATGACTGGATTAACTAAACAAAGATTCGTTAATCCCATGGTTTTCATTGCTCTTGCAGCAGAGCCCATATTACCTGTATGAGATGTTTCGACCAAAACAATCTTTATATTATCTAAATAACTCACATTATCCTCATTCATTAAAAAAATCTTATAACGTACAATACACTAAATACTTATTGATACAGTATATATTAAAATTATAGTAAAATCAGTTTCAGTCCCACTGTTATGCAATAACTAATTAATAGAATCTATTTTTAAATTAAATTCACAAAAATGTAATTAATAACGAATATCTTATTGACGAATCTAAAATAATTTGCCAATGTAATGATAGCAATCTTTAAAAAGGTTAGATTTATTGAGAAAAAAACGGAGGTCAACTATGGCGTTAAGTATTACCAGTAAACAAATGGATATTACCCCTGCCATTCGTAGCTATCTAGAAGATAAGTTTTCGAAGTTAGATAAATGGAGAGCACATCTAATCAATCCTCATTTTATTTTATCCAAAGAACCAGATGGATTTATTGTTGATGCAACAATAGCTACCAAAGGAACACCATTAGTTGCATCTGCCAAACATATTGACATGTATGCTGCAATTAATGATCTTATTGATAAACTTGAAAAACAACTTAATAAGCTGCAACATAAAGGGGAAGCTCGCCGTGCAGCTAGCAGCATAAAAGATGCAGTATTAGAAGAGGAAATTTAATTAATTTATTTTCTCAATTTAATAAAAAGGCACTTTAATGGTGCCTTTATTTTTTTGCTTGTTATAATACAAACTATCTTTTTTTAAATATCTAATGAAAATGACTGCAAACCCTTTATTACCTTTACGAGATAAGATTAATAAACTAGATAAAACGTTGTTAGAACTTATTGCTGAACGTCGCAGACTCTCGACGCAAGTAATTCATACTAAAATTGAAGCAGACATTCCTGTACGTGATATTGAGCGTGAGCGTTTACTTATAAAGTCCTTAATCAATCAGGGGAAAAATTATCATCTTGATGATGTGTTCATAAAACGCTTATATCAATTAATTATCGAAGATTCTGTACTATTACAACAAAAAATATTACAAGAAAAGCTTAATCACGGTACTAGTGCCACTGCCAAAGTTGCCTTTTTAGGTCCCAAAGGATCTTATTCGCATTCAGCTGCTCGCCGCTATGCTAGCACTCACTTAGATGAAATGATTGAATTAGGCTGTTCAACCTTTAAAAATATTTTTGAGCAAGTCGAAAATGGTGCGGTAGATTATGGCATTTTACCAATAGAAAATTCTAGCTCAGGCTCGATTAATGAGGTTTATGATTTATTGCAAAAAACCAATTTGCACATTATTGGTGAGCTTTCTTTACCTATCGATCATTGCGTTCTCGCTATACCAAATTCACAACTTGAGCAAATTAATACTATTTATAGTCATCCACAACCATTCCAGCAATGCAGTAACTTCCTAGAAAACTACCCTCATTGGAAGATTGTATATTGCGACAGTACTTCATCAGCAATGGAAACTGTTGTTAAATTGAATCAACCTAATGTTGCAGCAATGGGTAATAAAGATGGCGGTGAATTATATGGACTGCAAGTCCTTGAACATAATTTTGCTAATCAAAAAGACAATATTACGCGTTTTATTGTGTTGGCACGCCAGCCGATTGAGGTTTCGGATCAAATTCCAGCTAAAACCACAATTTTAATGAAGACTGGTCAACAAGCAGGTGCTTTAGTTGATGCCCTATTAGTATTACGTAATCATAATATCGTCATGACTAAACTTGAGTCGCGTCCAATTCATGGTACACCATGGGAAGAAATGTTTTATATTGATTTGCAAGGCAACATCCATTCTTATGAAATGCAAACAGCACTCAAAGAACTAGCATCAATGACGCTATATACTAAGGTGCTCGGATGCTATCCAAGTGATTCAATTGTTGCGGTAATGTAATGACTATGACAATGCAACATTTTTCACAAGCGGTACTTAACTGGTATGAACAGTACGGTAGAAAATCGCTACCTTGGCAAATCGAAAAAAGCCCTTATCATGTTTGGTTATCAGAAGTCATGTTGCAACAAACTCAAGTTGCAACTGTTATCCCTTACTTTAACCGTTTTATTGAACAATTTCCCAAGGTAACTGACCTAGCAAAAGCTTCAATAGATGATGTATTGCACCTTTGGACAGGTCTTGGCTATTATGCAAGGGCACGTAACTTACATAAAGCAGCCCAAATGATTGCTGAAAAGTTTAATAGTGAATTCCCAACACAATTTGACGATGTCATTGCTCTACCCGGCGTAGGGCGTTCAACTGCTGGGGCAATTTTATCACTTTCACAAAATCAGCATTATCCCATTTTAGATGGCAATGTAAAACGTGTTTTAACCCGATATTTTGCAGTTGAAGGCTGGCCTGGTATTAAAACTGTTGAAAATAGGCTCTGGCAATTGAGTGAGCGAGTTACACCAAAAAATGATGTTGCAAAATTTAATCAAGCCATGATGGATATTGGAGCAACAGTTTGTACTCGCTCTAAACCTAAATGCACTTTATGTCCTTTACATAATCATTGCCTTGCCTATAAAACTGAAAGTTGGCAAAAATACCCAACAAAAAAACCTAAAAATACTATTCCTGAAAAAATAGCCTATTTTTTAATGCTTGAATATCATAAAGCTATTTGGCTCGAAAAAAGACCAGCGTCTGGCATTTGGGGAGGGCTATATTGTTTACCTCAGTTTTCAAGTAAACAAGCGTTAACTGACTGGTTAAAAAAATACGGAATTGAAACAACCAAGCCAAAGCAACTCATTGCCTTTCGCCACACATTTAGCCATTTTCACTTAGATATTATTCCTATCCATTGTGTTATCACTAAATATAAAAAATGTTGGGATGAATCTTGTGGCTATTGGTATAACCTCAAATCTGACAATGCCAAAATAGGACTAGCAGCTCCTATTTATAACTTATTAAAACAAACAACTTATTAACGCCTCTTTATCAGTATCTAGGTTATTTTTCGTATATAATTACCGATTATTTTTAATGATATTCTATTATGCAAAGCAAACCACATCAAAGTTTATCTAGCTACTTAGTCTTTTTAATGGCATTTGCTATTGGTATTACTATTGCCAGCAATTATTATGCGCAGCCGCTATTACATTCGATTACACATGATCTGCATATAAAAGTAGAAAATGCAGGATCAATCATTATGGCTGCGCAATTTAGTTATGCTGTTGGCTTACTTTTTATCGCACCACTTGGCGATAAATTGGAGCGTAAAAGGCTGATTATTATTTTAATGATATTATCCACTTGTGGACTTATGGTAAGCGCTTTATCTCAAAATATATGGATGCTTATCATAGGCACAGCTATGACAGGGCTATTTTCAACGGTAGCTCAAGTTTTAATTCCTTTTGCCGCTACGCTATCAAAACCAGAGCATCGTGGTAAAATTGTGGGCATGTTAATGAGCGGTATGCTACTAGGTATTTTATTAGGTAGAACCTTTGCTGGTATCATTTCAACAATTGCTGATTGGCATGACGTGTATTGGATTGCAACAGGTATGATGACCATTGTGACGCTATTACTCTGGATTTCTCTACCTAGTTACCGTAGTGATATTAACATTAATTATTTTAAGCTGTTATGGTCGATTGCTTTATTATATAAACAAGAACCAATACTTAGAATTCGTTCACTATTAGCCATTATATCATTTGCACTATTTTCACTATTATGGACACCGCTTGCCTTTTTGTTAACTAATGCACCATACCACTATTCTGATTTTATTATTGGCTTATTTGGACTTGCTGGTGCGGCTGGGGCAATGGGATCACCAATAGTAGGAAAATTGTCAGACAAAGGCAAAGGTTTTATTGCAACCACTATTGGGTTATGCTTATTACTGTTATCTTGGTTGCCACTCTCGTTAGCCCAATATTCAATTTATGCCTTAATTATTGGCGTGATTTTATTAGATTTTGCCGTACAAGTTACCCACGTCTCAAGTATGAATGCCATTTATCAAATTAGGCCCGAAGCACGCAGCCGAATGAATACAGGTTATATGGTATGTTATTTTATTGGCGGAATGCTAGGATCTGTGGGTTCGACCTATTTATTTAGTCATTACGGATGGATAGCGATAATCATTGCAAGCACGTCTTTGGCAATATTAGGTATCATTTGCTGGCTTTTTTATACTAAAACGCATTCCTATTAGAAACTTTTTGACAAAAATCACAGTAATAAAATGTCAACCTAGATCAAATATGCATAGCATATTTGATCAATTGTTTTTTTAATAATGAGCTATGATTAATAGCATTCATACCAATGGTTCTTAATGTCTTTTTCAGCACATTATCACCATTAAACATATCTTGAATAGTTCGCATGGCTGTTAACATAACTAACGTATCTTTACGACGGTTAAACTCAAATGACTTCAAATTATTTACAAGTCCAATATCTTTTTGTGTATCAAGTGATTTTTTAATGGCCGAAACTAATAAAGCTGAGTCTTGAAAACCTAAATTTACACCTTGTCCAGCTAAAGGATGAATCGTGTGCGCAGCATCACCAATAAGTACTAGGCGGTGTTTAACAAATTGTTTTGCAAAACGCGCTTTTAATGGAAATACCATGCGCGGGTTAATTAATTTGCATTTGCCTACCTTATCACCCGTTAACGCTAATAATTCATTTGAAAATTCAGATTCACAAAGCGAGGACAACATTGCTGCATTATCAGGTTTAGTCGACCAAACTAAGCAACTTTTATATTCATCCCAAAGAGGAAGAAAAGCGATAATCCCATTTGGATAAAACATTTGTCTAGCACAAGATTGATGTGGATACTCAGTTTCAACAGTTGTAATAAGAGCATGATGAATATAATCGCGCTCAAAAACAGAAATATTTTCGCATCTACGCACCCAAGAGTGAGCACCATCAGCACCTATCATTAATTTAGATTGTAAAACAGTTTTATCAGCAAGCGTCAAAAAGGCAAAATCATCATTAAATGTACAATCAATGGCTTCACAACCAAAAATATTAATATTGGAGCAATTTAAAGCATATTGGTAAAGATAATGAGAAATCACATTATTTTCGATTATATATCCAAGATTAGGATAGTCATAATCTTTGGCATGAGCAGACAAATGAGCTTGACCATATTTTTCCCATACACCTATTTCGGTAAATTCTTGTACACGTTGACTTGCGCACAGATCATCCCATATACCGATTTGCGAAAAATACCGTTGGCTTGCGCCATTAATAGCTGAGGCTCTAATACCTATTTCACTATGTGACAATGATGCATGCCGATGAATTTTAGCATCTATAATTGCAATGTTTAGTGCATATTGACTAAGTGCGCAGGCTGTCGCTAACCCCACTAACCCTCCACCTACAATTGCCACATCAAATTGAATATTCATACCAATAATTACATCTATTTATTATCTAACTTATCATCATTTTTTGATTCCACTTCGTCATCATTCATCGCTTTTTTAAAGCCTTTCAATGCTGAACCAAGATCTGAACCTAAATTACGTAATTTTTTGGTACCAAATAATAAAATAACTACAGCAAGAAACACTAAAAGATGTGGAATACTAAAAGACATAATAAACTCCTCTCAATAAATACAAGTCTCTATTTAGGATAGGCCTTAAAACAGATTTTATAGCATATTATTATACTCTTTTTATGATGGGATTTCATGAATAGTTCAAGAACAAAAAAAAGACCTGTATAAAACTATACAGGCCAACATGAAATATAAGGAATATAAGGAAAGAAAACAATGAAAAATCCTTACCCTTCTTATTATCCGTTTTTTTTCGCACTAGTCAACGTTTTTATTTTTTTAATTTACTTATCCATAACATAACAATAAAACAACAAATCAAAATAAAACAAACAAATAAATAGAAAGGTGACACTTGATCAATATCAAAATTAGATTGAAAAAACAAATATAAACATTAAAATAAACAATTTTTACAGAAAAAACACAAATTAAAAACAGAAAAAAATTAATTTGTGTTTTTTTAAACCATTTTCCATAAACAAAAATATGCAATAAGAAAACAAATTAATATAAAAATAAAAAGAATTCCATTAATTTCCTATATTATGGATTTATACAAAATTATTTTAAAATACACTATAATCAATCAACTTATGCAAGAAATAATGAGTCAAAGATGAATACAATTAAAAATAATAATGTTAAAACTTTCAAAGATAGATTACATAGCTCAATGCAAGGTTTATCTGTTTCTGCTTTCGCTAAAAAATGTGATATGTCAGAAACGGTAATCCGAGATTATTTATCGGGGAAAACATACCCATCACTGACACGCTTAGAAGTCATTGCTGAAAAATGTAATGTTTCTTTTAATTGGCTTGCTACGGGACATAGACTAGAATTTGTAGACTCCAAAAATGATGAAGATGTTTACAATGAAAATATTTATCGTATTCCTGTTTATAAAAAACAGCTACCAACAAAAGAAGAAGCACAAAAAGAACGTTTTGTTAGAGAAACCCCTCCGGTAATGAATTATCCTATTATTGAAGGTTGGGTTAAACACCGTGGTTTAGATGCTAAAAAATTAATTATATATTGGGCCAAAGGTGATTTAATGTCACCAGAAATAAAAAATAATAACGGTCTAATCCTTAACACTGAAGTGAGTGACATCGTTGATGGAGCAATCTATTTAATTGAATATGAAGATATTACTTTCTTAAGAAAGGTACGTTTAACTCTCGATGGGTGGCTGTTAATTTGTAACAATAGCCAACACCCTACAATTGAAGTACCAAAAGCAGACTTTCATAAATATCATATTGTTGGTCGTGTTGTACTTATCATTAAAGATATTTATTAATGTCTTTAATCGCTATATATTAACTCTCAAGATATAATCAAAAACGAGGGAATATTAAACATTTTATTCCCTCCTAATTTCTATGATGCTTATAACTTAAATAATAACAGTTAAATAGTTAACTCATGTTTTTTAAATTTCATGTAGCATATTAGTGCAAAAATAATTTGTAGTTATTTGCATTACCCCATTTTTTCTATATTATTTATAATATTATCAATAAATAATCTTATTATTAACTAGGCCTAACATGTATCGATTTTTTGAAAAATTAGTGTCATCTTATCCGACAGATGAACCTCGTCCTATGGCTAAAAATTTTTTTAGTTTCATATGGCAATCAACTAAAGGAACTCGTTTATTTTTACTACTATTAATTATTTTTAGCGCGTTAGGTGGAGCTTTTGAAGCCTTTTTATACTCAGCCCTCGGTAAAGTTATTGATTGGCTTTCGATTGTTGAACCTAGCAAATTTTGGCAACAAGAAAAAACAACATTAATACTATTAACCTTAATTATCCTATCCAGTACAATTATTATTGGATTACAAACTATTATTAAACATCAGTGCCTAGCAGGAAATTTTCCGATGCGAATGCGCTGGAATCTACATAGGTTAGTACTTAACCAAAGTATGCGCTTTTTTCAAGATGAATTTGCTGGAAGAATATCAGCAAAAGTCATGCAAACAGCACTAGCGGTTCGCGATACGTGTTTCTTAGTGGCGGATATTTTCATCTATGTCATAATCTCGTTTATTACTATGGCAACAATCATCGGCCAATTAGATATTTGGTTATTAATGCCATTTATGTGTTGGTGTCTGATTTATGGAATTGCCATGTATTATTTTATTCCCCGATTAAGTAAAGTGGCTAGTATGCAGGCTAATGCTCGTTCTACGATGACAGGAAGAGTGACCGATGCCTATACCAACATTATGACAGTAAAACTATTTTCTCATGCAGGCAATGAAGCAAAATATGCGCAAGAATCAATGGATGATTTTTTAGTTACTGTTAACAAACAAATGCGTCTAGTCAGTAGTTTTGAAATTGTTAATCATTTATTGTCTATTTTATTAGTGTTAAGCACAACAGGCGTTGCATTGTGGTTATGGATAAATCAATTCATTGGTGTTGGTGCAATTGCAACAACAACAGCTGTTGCACTTCGTTTAAATGGTTTTTCACACTGGATTATGTGGGAAATGGCCGCCCTATTTGAAAATATTGGGGTTGTTAAAGATGGTATTAATACTTTTTCAGCAACTAAAACAGTTGTTGATCAACCCAATGCAACATCACTCACTGTTACTCAAGGAAAAATCGAATTTAAACACATTTATTTTGCGTATGACGAAAAGCAACGTCATTCAGTCATTGAAAATTTTGATTTAACAATTAAGTCTGGTGAAAAAATCGGATTAGTTGGTCGTTCTGGGGCAGGTAAATCAACACTTATCAATTTATTACTTCGCTTTTACGATTTACAAAGTGGCAAGATTGTCATTGATGGTCAAGATATTACGGCTGTTAGCCAAGAAAGCCTACGAGCTCAAATTGGTATGGTGACACAAGATACTTCATTATTGCATCGAACAGTTCGAGAAAACTTGCTTTATGGTAACAATCACGCTACTGAAAAACAAATGATTGAAGCAGCCCAAAAAGCACATGCAGACAATTTTATTCAAACCCTCATTGATGCAAGGGGTAGAACTGGATATGACGCATTTGTTGGTGAGCGAGGCATAAAATTATCTGGCGGCCAAAGACAACGTATTGCAATTGCTCGCGTTATCCTAAAAAATGCTCCTATTTTATTATTAGATGAAGCAACAAGTGCGCTGGATTCTGAAATTGAACAAGCAATCCAAGAAAGTTTATACACTTTAATGGAGGGTAAAACCGTTATTGCCATTGCTCATCGGCTATCAACCATTGCAGCAATGGATAGATTAGTCGTACTAGATCAGGGAAAAATCATCGAACAAGGAACACACCAAGAATTACTCATGAAAAATGGATTATATGCACAGCTTTGGAAACATCAAAGCGGCGGATTCTTAGCGGCTAATATTTAATTTTATGCTTTACCGTTAAATAATTTTTAGGACACATATTTATTTTAGATAAAACTTATGTGTCCTTCTTAGGAAATTATTATTGAATAAAGTTTTTATAAAATTCCGATTCAAAACGCATAATGGCACTATTTTGGGGTTCGCTTTGATTATCAGCGTGATAACCTGATAATAACTGCACGAAAGCCACATACTTGCCATCGGATTTTTGGATAAATCCAGCCAAATTATAGCAACCTTGAATATAACCTGTTTTGGCCAGTATTGTTTCTTTAAAAGGTGCTTGATTAAAGCTCTTACGATTTAGCAAAGTACCATCAACGCCTGCAATTGGTAGCATTTCAATAATTCTTAATTGCGCATTATTAGCTGAAATATATTGTAAAATTTCCATTAACTTGTCAGCACTTACTAAGTTCAATCGAGATAATCCAGAACCATCAACAATAACTAAGTTCTCTAAATTTATCCCTGCTTTTTTGCGTAAAATTTGCTTAACAGCATCGCCACCATTACGCCATGTACCTTGAACATTATAATAATGAGCACCTAACGTTCTAAAAATTGCATCTGCATATAAATTATTTGATTTTTTAAGCATCACCGTTAATAGCTCAGAAAGCGGTTCTGATTGGCTAGATGCTAACAAAGTCAACTGAACATTAGTCCTTTGATTACGTTCTAAAAGTGAACCTGTATACGTTATTTTTTGCTGTTTGAGCTCATTTTTTAAAATAGTAGAAAAATACTCCACCCCATTAATTACCGCAAACTTTAACGCTGTTTTATCCGAGCTTGCAGCAATGCATCCCGATAGATGGTAACGGTTTTTATCTGAATAGGTAACATCTAATTCACAATACTTATCATTGAGATCTTTACTATTTTTAGCTATGGTTTTCACATTTCCCGTCACCAAGACAGGAATGTTAGACGACGTAGATATTGTGGCTTGCCCCCCTACTTTACCTGGCATCACTGTTGCATAGAAACAATTATCATCAATAATCGCTGCCGATGGCGGAGCACTGTAACAAGCTGTTAAATTATTCCACGCCCATCCCTCAGCTTTATCATGACTGGTAAATATTGAAGTATCTAAAATCACATTTCCTGCAATTTTTTCAATACCTTTTTTACGCAGTTCAACAATCATATTTTTTAATTTTTCTCGGGTAAATGTTGGATCTCCACTTAATTGAATAATAAGATCACCACTTAACTGTTTATTACTTATTGAACCATTGGTTTGCATACGAGTTATAAATCGGAAATCACGTCCTAATTCAAGCTCTGCGGCTAAAGCAGTTATAACCTTTTGAGTACTTGCAGGCTGTTTAAACTGATCACTTTTATATTTTGCTAAAGTCTTAGGTTTACTTTCTACAGACTGGACCAAAATAGATAAATCACTTCCTTTAGGCAAAGAAGATATATAAGGCTCTACCGAAAGTGCATGCAATAATCCAGTAAAAAAAGGAAGAAGAAATAAAATAATTACTTTAAATTTTGTCATGAATTTTAGCTCAAAATTGTATTAACTTAAAACAGTTAAATGTAAGTTGCAAATATAACTTTTTTTGATTTAGCTAGCAATATATACTCAACCACTTTTATAATTACGATCTATTGAATAATTCAATATAACCAAAACGCAAAATTCACTCCATATAGCTAATATTAGGTAATATAATTATGATTCAAGATTCATTAGGCTTTCCAATAGAAACTATATTGGTATTTATTGGACTAGCCTTGGCCGCAATTATTATTGATTTATATGCTCACCACAACGATAAACCAATTAGTTTAAGCAATGCCATTGTTTGGTCACTATTTTGGATAATCGTTGCATTGGTGTTTGCACTATATTTGTACCTTCATCATGGCAGTGCTATAGCCAGTTTATTTATTACAGGTTATGTCCTTGAAAAAGCATTATCGGTTGATAATTTGTTTGTGATTATGGCTATTTTTTCGTGGTTTGCAGTACCAAATAATTATCGACATCGCCTACTTTATTGGGGAGTTATTGGCGCTATTATATTTCGTGCCTTATTTGTGGTAATTGGTACAGGTTTGCTATATTTGGGGCCTTGGATGGAATTTGTATTTTCGATCTTAGTTGCTTGCACAGGAATCATGATGTTAAAAAATCAAGACAATGACCAAGATATCAAAGATTATTCAAATCACTTTGCTTTTCGCATAGCCAAACGTATTTGTCCATCTTATCCCAAAATTGTCGGCCATCACTTTTTATTGTCTCAGAAACAACTTGATACAGAGCTTGCAAAACCTGAAAACAAAAATTTAGTGGATACAATACCTAAAAGTACTTTTTATGCTACACCGCTGTTTCTATGTATTATTGTAATCGAACTAAGTGACATTATGTTTGCTTTTGATTCAGTTCCTGCAGTAATCGCTGTCAGCCAAGAACCATTAATCGTCTATAGTGCTATGATCTTTGCTATTTTAGGACTTAGAACGATGTACTTTATTTTACAAGCCATGAAACAGTATTTAGCTCATCTTGGTAAAGCAGTTATCTGTTTACTCTTTTTTATTGCCGGAAAATTGGTTTTAAATGCAAGCAACCACCTATGGGGGTATGGTATTGATATAGCTCCAACCACAAGTCTTTATATCGTTTTAGGCATACTAGCTTTGGGGATTATTGCAAGTATTATATGGCCAGAAAAGAATAAATCTCAATAATTGCAATAACGATATTGGCAGGATTACCTGCCATTTTGGGTTTATATTTATTGGCGTTTTAAAGAGCGAATAAAATAGCTCACACATAAAATAACAAACCAAATAGGTGTTGCCACTAATGCTTGGCGGGTATCTGCCTCGAAAGTAAGTAACACAATCATGAAAGCAAAAAAAGCTAAACAGACAACACACATCAAAATACCACCGGGCATTTTAAATTGAGATTGTTCATGCAAGTTTACTTTTTTACGACGATAAGCAATATAAGAAATAAGAATCATCGACCAAATAAACATAAATAAAATAGCTGAAATTGTAGTTACTATGGTAAAGGCTTCCATGACATTAGGCACTAAGTAAATCAAAACTACACCACCAAATAAACAAGCACACGAAAACACTAAACCATTAGCCGGTACTGAACGACTTGATAATTTGCCAAAAGGCTCTGGCGCATCTTGTTTTTTAGCAAGTCCAAATAGCATTCGGCTTGTTGAGTAAATACCGCTATTAGCGGAAGATGCAGCTGATGTAAGTACTACGAAATTAATAATACTTGCAGCTGCAGGTAAACCAATTAAAGTAAATAATTCAACAAATGGGCTTTTATTTGGAGAAATTAACGTCCAAGGTGTGACACTCATAATAATGATTAAAGCAAAAACATAGAAAAAGATAATACGTGCTGGCACAGAGTTAATAGCACGAGGTAAATTTTTGCTCGGATCGACTGTTTCTGCAGCCGTTGTACCAACTAATTCAATTCCCACGAAAGCAAAAATAGCAATTTGAAATCCAGCAAAAAAGCCCATAGTACCATGAGGAAAAAAGCCGCCGTACTCCCATAGATTCGAAAATGTAGCTGTGGTATCTGTTTGTTCGGAATGGAAAGCAGTTATAATAAGAATTAGTCCAATACCAATCAGTGCTAAAATTGCAACAATCTTAATCATTGAAAACCAAAACTCTGTCTCACCAAACATTTTTACAGTTAATAGATTTAAAGTTAATAGCAAGATAACCGTCAATAACATTGGTATCCAAGATTGTAGTTCAGGAAACCAATGTTGCGCATATCCAGCAATTGCAATAACATCTGCAATTCCTGTAACCACCCAGCAAAACCAATAAGTCCAACCAGTAAAAAATCCGGCCCAAGGACCTAGAAGGTCGTTGGAAAAATCACTAAAAGACTTGTATTTCAAATTAGAAAGAAGGATTTCACCCATCGCACGCATAACAAAAAAAAGAATAAAACCAATAATCATATACACAAAAATAATAGAAGGTCCAGCAAGACTAATTGTCTTTCCCGAGCCCATAAATAAGCCAGTACCAATTGCACCACTAATTGCAATTAATTGAATATGACGGTTAGAAAGGTTTCGCTTTAGATCATGCTTTGAGGATGTAATGCTCATCGCTATTATTTCCTTTTGTTTTCACAATTTCTCGATTTTCTAAGAATATAGGACTATAAAGTCTATAAAATAAAAGCGCAAGCTGAATCGTTATGAAAACTTTTTATAGATTCTTAATAATTAACTGTAGTTTCTTATAATAGAATCTTGTAGCATAGCATTATATGTTTTATAACTGATTATAATTAATGACTAAGATGAAAGAAAACAGCCATTACTATCGCTTTTATGCTTTATGCTTTTTTATTATGTTATCGCTATTAAGCGGTTGTCAAAGCAACAAAAATGAAGGACAACAATATAGAGATGGAAAATTACCATTACCTCTCAACATCAGCCATCCACAACTGCCCTCGCCTATTAACATTTCTGACTATATTATCCAAGTTTCAAAAATTAAAGAAATATCACCATCTTTATATCAAAAAAATGAACATATATATAAAGCTATCGACGCTTGGATTAACCGTTCATTAGGCACCAGTGAATTTAAAAAAGTCGGATTAAATAGCTATGAAATGGCTGGGCAAGATGGCTATGGTAACGTGCATTTAACAGGTTATTACACTCCCGTGATTAAAGCAAGACATACACCAACTGCAGAATTCAAATACCCCATTTATAAAATGCCGCCTAAAACAACAAAAGGAAGATTACCAAGCCGTGAACAAATTTATAATGGAGCATTGTCAGGGAAAGGGCTTGAAATCGCTTATAGTAACTCTTTGATGGATAACTTCATCATGGAAGTACAAGGCAGTGCTTATATTGATTTCGAAGATGGTTCTCCTTTAGTCTTCTTCTGCTATGGTGGCAAAAATGGCCATGGTTATTCAAGCATTGGAAGATTACTAGTAGAACAAGGTGAAATCGAAAAAGAAAAAATGTCGATACAAGCTATCAAAGATTGGGCCAAAAATAAAAGTGAAAAAAAACTGAAAGAATTATTAATTCAAAACCGCTCATTTGTTTTTTTTAAACCACAACATAATGCTGAAGTAAAAGGCGCTGCTGCAGTACCTTTAGTTGCTAATGCATCTGTCGCCTCTGATAAATCACTAATACCAATTGGTTCGGTGGTATTAGTTGATGTTCCTCTACTTGATAATGATGGACAATATCGCGGTAGAAGAGAGACTCGTTTAATGGTTGCACTTGATGTAGGTGGTGCAATTAAAGGGCATCATTTTGACCTTTATCTCGGTATTGGAGATAAAGCAGGTAAATTAGCTGGTTATTATAACCACTATGGCCGTGCATGGGTGATTAAGCCTTAAACGACTAACATCGACGCCATTAGAAGAACCTGTTAGAATAACGCAATACGAGTTGAATTAAGGATCACCCATGAGATTATGCGACCGAGATATTGAAGCGTATTTACAAAATGGTAAATTAAAAATAACGCCACAACCGGCAGCGAGCTGTATTAATGGTGCAACCGTTGATGTTAGATTAGGTAACCAATTTCGAACGTTTCGAGAACATACTACACCTTATATAGATTTAAGCGGACCTAAAGAAGAAGTATCGGCAGTACTAGAACGTGTGATGAGTGAAGAAATGATATTACCGGAAGGTGATGCCTTTTACTTACATCCGGGTGAATTAGCATTAGCGGTAACATTAGAATCAGTCACTATTCCTGATGATTTGGTTGGGTGGTTAGATGGGCGTTCATCGCTTGCAAGACTAGGACTTATGGTTCACGTTACAGCCCATCGAATCGATCCCGGTTGGCAAGGACAAATTGTATTAGAATTTTACAATTCAGGAAAAATTCCATTAGCACTTAGACCAGGAATGACCATCGGCGCGCTCAGTTTTGAAACACTAACAGGACCTGCTGAAAGGCCATATAACCGAAGACAAGATGCTAAATATAAAGACCAACATGGAGCTGTCGCCAGTCGTATTGATAAAGACTAAACGGTTTATAACCTTAAAAAAGGAATATTAATATGATCAAAAAAATATTGGTTACTTTACTTATCTTAATTTTAGTTATCACAATTAGTATTGTTTCTCTTATTGTTTTTGTCGATCCTAACAATTTTCGTGGGTTTATTTCCAATACAGTAAAAAATAAAACAGGCTATGAATTATCTATTGAAGGTAATTTGCGCTGGCACATATGGCCACAAGTGAGTATTTTAACCGACTCAGTAAAACTATCCGATAATGGCTCTGAAAAACCCATTTTAACTGCAGATAACATGAGACTGGATGTTGAATTACTGCCTCTTTTTTCAAAAAAATTATCAGTTAAAAATGTATTTATAAAATCAGCGATCATCAACATTACCGATGAAAGTAAAGGAAATATTGCAAAGAATAAAGTTAAAATTTCCTCGAATACTATCAATGATGATAAGCCTACTGATTTAAAGGCTCAAAAAAGTTCATCTAATTGGGAATTTAACCTAAATAAGTTTGAAATTGCTGATAGCACTGTGGTATTGCAACATAGTGATGATCTTATTAACTTTAGAAATATTAATTTAGTGATAGAACAAAATAAAGATAAAAATGTCTCTATCAACTTAAAAGGAAACATAGATAAAAATCAACAAGATATATATTATGTAGCTAACGCTTCTGTTGATTTAAATCAATTTCCAGAACAAACTACAGTCGATTTAAAAAAGTTAGATTTTACCTATAAGGGCGTTACTAATTCAGCAAAAGAGCTAAAAGGTAGTATTAATGGTGTATTTAACTACCAACAAACCCCAATGTTATTAAACAGTCAAAATTTATCTTTTTCAGTTAATGAGAATCATTTTACCGGTACTATCAACGCCGATTTAGCAAATAAACCGGATATAGATTTACAGTTAAATTCAGAAAAAATCGACCTTACTTCATTTTTAGAAATAGATGAAAAATCGAAAGAAAAGACAACTATCCAACAAACTTCACCCGTAGTATCAAATGTCACAAAGAGCGATAATGAATTAAGCTTTCTAAATACTTTTAATGCTAAAGCTAAATTGAATATCAAACAGCTCAATGCTAATAAAATCACATTAAATAATATTGAAGTTAATATAGTTAATAATGACGGTATTGCAATATTTAAAAATATTAGTTTAGATTTTGCTAAAGGCCATATAGATGCAACTGGTGTGGCAAATGGCAAACAAAAAAATACGCTAATCAAACTTAATACTAAAATAGCAAATATTAATTTAAATACATTTTTCAGTCAGATAGATACCGAAAACGATCTAGATGGTTTATTTAACGCTACTGGAGATTTAGAAAGTAACAGTTTATCGAGTTCCAAACTGTTAGCCAACTTACAAGGTAATCTAGATATTGTTGTAACCAATGCAAAACTCAAAAATCTTAATATTCAAAGTATTATCCAAAATGCAGCGGCACAATATTCGAAAGATGTCATAACACCTGAAAATCAAGAAAAATATACCCAATTTCATAAAATTTCGACCAATACCTACTTGAAACAAGGCAATTTGGAATTTTCTACATTAAGTGCGAATTCTGAGACACTTGATATCATTGATGGTTCAGGAAGAGTTGGGATATTAAAGCGAGATTTAGATATTAATTTGAGTTTAAAAATGTTTGGCGGCTGGAACGGAAAAAGTGAAACCATTGGAAAACTGCAAAAATTGACAATACCATTACGTATTTATGGACAATTTGCTAATCTTCGTTACCAAATAGATATGGGTAAATTAATCACCGATATGCTAAGTGATAAATTACAAGAGCGGTTAGACAAACTTCGTGATAAATTAGAAAACCGTGATGCTAAAGAACACTCGAAATCTAAATCCAAAGCCATTGATATATTAGATGGATTGCTCAAAAAGTAATAATAAAAAACCAAATTGCTCACTAACCAAAAGCTTGCTTTTAGCGAGCTTTTGGTTTAATTGTTAAAGAAAAAAACTCACACCATGGACAACAGAAAAAAAGAACAATATCTTCCAAAATCGTTTTGTCCTTAAAATTAAAGTCATCAATTTTGAATTTATTTGTGAACTACTGACTCTGTTTTATAACTTTAATGATATTTTTTGGCATAAAAACCAGCAAACATGCACAAAACTATATTGGTAAATTGCTTTTTTGGCATTTTTAATAAACAACAACAAAACTGTTCCCAAAAAGCTCAAACGCTCTAACCCCAACCGCACCAAACTCAATCATCACCTATACCCGATAAAAACAAGTCAGAAAAATAATTGATTTTATTTAATTTTTTATTCACTCTTTTAAAAAAATTACTTATTATGAGCAACCACAACTACTGATACCCAAATCCTTGTAATATTCTCATCTTCCATCCGTATATGGCTTAACTAAAACATCTGTTAGATGCTTGTTGACATTGGATTTGGTGCTAGATAACCTACCATCTGTAATTTACTCATCGCTAAATAGATATCGCTAGTATTGGTTTTTCATCGGTTAACCTATAGCAGTCACACCCAAATATAAAAAACAATAAAACTATTTTTGTTTTTTTTAAGTTGTTATGCCCCAAGATTGTAAAACCCAAGAAAAAATAAACCCCGAATTACCTCGGGGTTTATATCAATCTAAGTGAGAAAAACTTATTTTTGTATACTAATATCTAAGTCATTTATAAAATAAACTTACTTAGATCTTCATCTGCAACAAGTTTATCTAAATGATCACCAACGTATTTAGCATCAATTGTGACAGTTTGTCCATCAAGTTCGCTAGCCTCAAATGAAACCTCTTCCATCAATCGTTCTAATACAGTATGCAATCTACGCGCACCAATATTTTCATTTTGCTCATTTACTTGCCATGCTGATTCGGCAATTTTGCGAATACCATCTGAAGTAAAATCAATATTAACGCCTTCCGTTGCCATTAATGCTTTATATTGAACAGTAAGTGAAGCATTTGGTTCAGTTAAAATACGCTCAAAATCTTCACTAGTTAGTGCTTGTAATTCAACTCTAATTGGTAATCTACCCTGCAATTCAGGAATTAAATCAGATGGATTGGCTGTTTGGAAAGCACCTGATGCAATAAACAAGATATGATCTGTTTTAACAGCTCCGTGTTTAGTCGACACAGTACAACCTTCAACCAATGGTAAAAGATCTCGTTGTACACCTTCACGTGAAACATCTGGACCAGATGAATTACCGCGTTTACAAACTTTATCTATTTCATCAATAAAGACAATTCCGTTCTGCTCAACCGCTTCAATCGCTTCATGCTTAAGCTCATCAGGATTAACCAATTTAGCAGCCTCTTCTTCGATGAGTTGTTTGAACGCATCTTTAATTTTCATTTTACGTGGTTTAGTTTTTTGTCCACCTAAATTTTGAAACATTGATTGTAGTTGGTTTGTCATCTCTTCCATGCCTGGAGGAGCCATAATTTCAACACCGATATTCACACCAGCTAACTCAATTTCTATCTCTTTATCGTCAAGTGAACCTTCACGTAATTTTTTACGAAAAGCTTGTCTTGCTGTTGAATTATGATTATCTTCAACTTGTCCCCAGCCATCTTTAGCTGGTGGTACAAGCACATCTAAAATACGATCTTCAGCAAGTTCTTCCGCTCGATTACGATTTCGTTCCATGGCTTCTTGGCGGATCATTTTTACTGCTGAGTCGGTTAAGTCACGAATAATGGAATCAACTTCTTTTCCAACATAACCAACTTCAGTAAACTTAGTCGCTTCTACTTTAATAAATGGTGCGTGTGCCAATTTTGCTAATCGTCTTGCAATTTCAGTTTTACCCACCCCTGTTGGACCAATCATAAGTATATTTTTAGGCGTAACTTCATGACGCAATGTTTCATCTAGCTGCATCCGACGCCAACGATTACGCAATGCTATAGCCACAGAACGTTTGGCTTTATCTTGTCCTATGATGTGTTGGTTTAATTCGCTTACAATCTCACGAGGAGTCATTTCAGACATAGTTAAATTTCTCTTAAATCAGATTAATAATTAAGTTCTTCGATTGTTTGGAAATTATTAGTATAAACACAAATATCACCAGCAATCGATAATGATTTTTGCACAATATCATGTGCAGAAAGTGAGCTATTATCTAATAAAGCCCGAGCCGCTGCTTGCGCATAAGGACCGCCAGAACCAATAGCAATTAAATCATCTTCTGGTTGAATAACATCACCAGTCCCTGTAATAATCAGTGACGCACTTTCGTCAGCAACAGCAAGTAACGCTTCTAGTTTACGTAGCATTCTATCAGTTCGCCAATCTTTAGCTAGTTCAACAGCAGCTTTGGTTAAATGTCCTTGGTGCATTTCTAATTTTCGCTCAAATAGCTCAAATAGAGTAAAAGCATCAGCAGTACCACCGGCAAAACCTGCAATCACTTTGTTATTATATAAACGACGAACTTTACGAGCATTACCTTTCATAATAATACGTTCACCTAACGTGACTTGGCCATCACCACCGATAACGACTTGCCCCTCACGACGGACACTGACAATTGTTGTCATGTTCTGCTCCTTCTTTTACTTAAATAACTTGGTTCGAAATGAATAGAGGATATATTGGGGTGATTAATGTAATTTCAACATTTACATTTGCAGATATAGGTAATTTATTGTAAAGATTTTTTAGAAAACATCGTATTTACGTATAAAAATCATTTCGGTTGAAAGTCAATTGTCATCGTTTTTACTTGATTATAAAACGCACTTGCAGGCTTTGGAATTACTGCTTGTTTAGTCGCTGCAAGAGCTTCTCGACATAATGCCTCATCACCACCTTTTGCACTAACACTAAGTAACAAGCCATCTGGCGCTATTTGAATTTCTAATACACAATTGCGACCACTATATAACTTATTAGGATTAATAAATTTATTACTGATGGCATTTTGAACTAAAGATTTATATTTATCGAGTTCTCCATCTGAAACACCTTTACGACTGGCTGCACCGCCTGATGGACTGGGCGTGCCAGATGTTAGCCCACCTAACAAATTATCAAGTTCTTTATCTTTTTTTGCTTGTGCCGCTTTTTTTGCTTTTTCGGCTGCAGCTTTTTCAGCTGCGGCTTTATCCGCCGCAGCCTTTTCTGCAGCGGCTTTTTCAGCGGCTTGCTTTTTTGCTTGTTCTTGCTCTTCTTTTTGCTTAGCTAGCTCTGCTTGTTTACGTTCATTTTCAGCTCGTTGCTTTTCAAGAAGTTCTTGTTCAGCTTTTGCTTTAGCTTCGTGTTCGGCTTTTTGTTTCGCTAATTCTTCTTGTTTTCGCTGAGTTTCTTCTCGCTGTTTTTCTAATAACTCTCGGTCTGCTTTTAATTTAGCTTCTTGTTCTGACTTTTGCTTTAATAACTCAGCCTGCTGTTGCTCTAAACGCTGTTTCTCGGCTTGCCTTTGCTGCTCTTCCAATTGTTCTTTCGCTTTGCGATCTGCTTCTTCTTTTTGTCTTGCAGCCCGTGCAGCCTCCGCGGCTTCTGCTTCTTTCTTTTGTAGTTCCTCTACTTTTAAGCGCTCTCTTTCTAACTCTTTTAGTCTCTGTTGCTGAGCCAGCTGTTGCTCTTGCAGTTCACGAGCCTGATTATCTATTTGTTGCTGTCTTTGTTGTTCAGCTTGTTTTTGACTAACTTGTGTTTTTAGTTGTCTTTGGTACTGTTCGGTCATCACGGAAGGATCAACCATAATAGCGTCTATAGAATTTCCATTAATGCTGCCATAGTTAACGTTATTATCATGCATAGCATGATACCCCAAGATGATGATTAAAATCACATGTAATATAATGGATATTATAATTGCTATACTTAATTTTGAATTTGGCTTATAAGACATTGCTGACATCTTGCTATATTATTTTATTTAAATTGGTTGAGTCATTAATCCTACAGACTTTACGCCCGCAGATTGTAATAAATTCAAGGCTTTTATAATTTCTTCATAGGGAACATCTTTAGCTCCACCGACTAAAAAAACAGCTTTGTCATTAAGTGACATTTGTTGCTTCACTTCAGCGACAATCTGCTCTTGTGGTAAATTAGATTGACGATCCTGATCAATAATCAGTGCATATACACCCACACTAGATACTTCAATAATAATTGGTTTATTTTCTGAAGATGAAACCGTTTTTGATTCCGACGCTTCTGGCAGGTCAACCTCAACACTTTGGCTAATAATTGGCGCTGTTGCCATAAAAATAAGCACTAATACTAATAGTACATCCAGTAATGGGACTATATTGATTTCAGATTTAGTTGAATAACGTGAACGTCTGCTTCTGCTCATAATTACTTCCTAACAGCAACAGCTTGACGTTGTAAAATTGCAGAAAACTCATCAATAAAGTTAAGGTAACTTTGTTCAATTCGGCTTACCCCCAACGACAAGCGATTATAAGCAAGTACCGCAGGAATAGCAGCAAATAAACCGATTGCAGTTGCAATTAATGCTTCAGCAATCCCTGGGGCAACCATTTGTAACGTGGCTTGTTTAACGGCACCTAACGAAATAAATGCATGCATAATCCCCCAAACCGTACCAAACAAACCAATATATGGACTAATAGAACCTACCGTACCTAAAAAAGGAATATGCAATTCTAAGTTATCAAGTTCACGATTCATAGCCAAACGCATAGAACGTGATGCACCATCCAAAGCTGATTCAGCCATATTTGGATTTATTTGATACAAGCGTGAGAACTCTTTAAAACCTGAATAGAAAATATGTTCTGTACCGCTAATTTCTTCTTTATGAAATTTTGCTTTATCAAACAAAACATTTAAATCATCAGCAGCCCAAAAACTATTATCAAATTGCTCAATTTGTTTTTTAGCTTTACCTAAAATCTTACTTCGTTGAAATATAATAGCCCACGACATAACGGAAAAAGCAAGTAGCAACAACATAACGCATTGTACTAACAAGCCTGCCTGTAAAAACAGATTAATAATATTCAGATTTTCCACTTATATAAACTCCAAAACTAATAACTTGGGAAGCCCGCACGGCTTCATTTTAATAATATCAACACAAGCGATAAGAACACCTGCTGTACTAATAATTTGTTTATTTTGATTAAAAATAGTTTGCTTAAAAATAATAGACGCTTTGCGAACCTCTTCAACTTTAGAGCTAATAGTTAGCATATCATCTAAACGGGCTGGGAATTGGTAGCTAATATCCATCTTTTTTACAACAAAAGCAATACCTTCTTGTAATAATGTTTGTTGACTAATACCAAGCTGCCTTAAAATTTCTGTCCTTGCTCGTTCATAAAAAGCAAGATACCTAGCATGGTAAACAACACCACCAGCATCCGTATCTTCATAATAAACTCTTGCATTCCAATTGAATTGTCTCATACCCTAATTACGCTAATTAAATTTAGCGCTATTATATCTGAATATAAAATTTACTGCACTACGATATAAAAAACACAAATGAAAAAAATTATCATTTACATTTTATTCTTTACAAATTTATTTAACAATTAAAAAGGCGACGATTCGCCACCTTTCTATTAATTTTATTTTTTAATTAATATTATTTGTTATTAGATTCTTTTTCGCTACTATCGCGTTCAATCCATAAGCCTGTTACTGCGGATAGCATACATGCAGCAATAAGTCCTATAAGCCATAAAATGTAATACATAATTTTCCCTTAATAAAGTGAGTGTTTATTATTTTCGATATGATTTTTATCCAACCGCCCAAACATTTTAATATATGACCAAATAGTATATAAAAGAACGATAGGCAAAAAGATAAGAACAACAACAAACATAATATTAAGTGTTAATTGACTTGATGATGCATCCCATATTGTCAAACTCGCATTTGGCATAATGCTTGAAGGCATAATAAATGGGAAAGTTGCAATACCGTAGGTAAATAAAACACACACAATTGTTAATACTGATGAAACAAACACTAATGCATTTTTATTTAAACTAGAAAAAAGAATAGTCAATAGCGGTAACAAAACACCTAAAGCAGGTACTATCCATAAAATAGGACAATTCATATAGTTGGTTAACCATGACGTATTAGTAGATACTGTCTTGCTTAGCGGATGAGATGACGCATTATAATCAATCACGCTAGTCACTTCATAACCATGAATACCAAATGCCACCCAAACACCTGCTAACACAAATGCAATTAACACAACTAAACTGGCAATTTGTGTAACCTTCCTAGCTCTTAAATAAAGTTCACCTGATGTTTTCAACTGTAACCATGCTCCACCATGAGCTACAAATAACATTAAGCTAACAACACCAGTCAACAGTGCAAAAGGATTAAGCAAACCAAAGAAGTTACCATCATAAAACACACGATAAGAGTTATCGAATCTAAAAGGAACACCTTCTAATAAGTTACCAAAAGCGACCCCAAAAACCAATGCAGGCACAAAGCTACCAGCAAAAATGCCAGCATCCCATAAATTACGCCATTTTGAATTTTCTAATTTGCTACGATAATCAAAACCAATTGGTCTAAAAAACAGCGCACAAAGCACTAAAATCATAGCAATATAAAAGCCTGAAAATGACGCAGCATATGCCATAGGCCACGCAGCAAAGACTCCTGCACCAGCCGTGATCAACCAAACTTGGTTACCATCCCAATGAGGAGCAATTGCATTAATCATAATTCGACGTTCTGTATCTGTTTTACCGATAAAAGGTAATAAAATACCCACGCCCATATCAA
The DNA here is from genome assembly GCF_057063525.1 of Gilliamella sp. X-46. Lineage (NCBI taxonomy): Bacteria > Pseudomonadati > Pseudomonadota > Gammaproteobacteria > Orbales > Orbaceae > Gilliamella > Gilliamella sp. X-46. The sequence continues at coordinate 78,252 of NZ_JBXSQH010000006.1, forward strand.
AACCATCGGTGACAACGAAACCGATTAAAACAACACTAATTAGTACCCACCAGATGACGCGTACAATTTCATAATCAATCATTGTGTATACTCCCTATGCCCTATTCTGTTACCGGTTGTGTTTTTTCATAATGATAGTTACCCGTACCTAAAGAACTAGGTCCTAAACGAGCAAACTTAAACATTAAGAATAATTCAGCAACTAAGAACAATGTATAAAGGCCACAAATAAGTACCATAGTGAATAACACTTCACCTGCAGTTAATGATGAATTTGCCACTCCAGTCGGTAAAATATCCTGAATTGCCCAAGGTTGACGCCCATACTCGGCAACAAACCAACCAGATTCACATGCAAGCCAAGGGAATGGTAAAAACAAAACTAACAAACGATGTAACCAACGTTTCTCACCAATTTTATTTTTATAAGTAGTCCATAAAGCAAAGCCAGTGCCCAAAATCATTAACACACCAAGACCTACCATCACTCTGAAAGCCCAAAATAGTGGCCATACTGTAGGAATTGAGTCTTCAGTAGCAGCTTTAATATGCTCTTCTGTCGCTTGAGGAATCGTTAAATTATCACGATCGGTAAAACGTTTAACCAGATAACCATAACCTAAATCAGATTTATTATCCTCAAATGCTTTAAGGACGTCAGGATCTTGATTACCTTGTTGAATTTTTTCTAAATTTGTATAAGCCAAAATACCTTTACGAATTCTCGTTTCATTATTCGCTAATATATCTCTTAATCCAGTTACTTGCGTGTCCAATGAACGAGTGGTCATTATGCCCATTGCATAAGGAATTTCTATTGCAAATAAATTTTCTTTATTTTTTTGTGATGGAAAAGCAATAACATTGAATGATGCTGGTGCTGGTTGAGTTTCCCATTCGGCTTCAATGGCAGCAAGTTTAGTTGGTTGAACTGTAGTCATCTCATGACCCGCTTCATCCCCCATAATTGCTACAACAATTGACATGATAAATCCAAAGGTAGCAGCCACAGCAAAAGAACGTTTAGCAAAGGCAACATCACGTTTTTTTAGTAAATAGAAAGAACTAATACTTAAAATAAAAATAGCCCCAGTCAAATAACCCGCAGCAACGGTATGAACAAATTTATATTGGGCAACCGTATTAGTAATCAGCTCAAAAAAATTGGCCATTTCCATGCGTGAATTAATAGGGTTAAATTCAGAACCTACAGGGAATTGCATCCAACCATTAGCAACTAAGATCCAAAGTGCCGAAAGGTTAGAACCAAATGCAACACACCAAGTCACCATTAAATGCTTACCACGGCTTAATCTATCCCAACCAAAAAAGAATAAACCTACCATGGTTGATTCTAAGAAGAATGCCATTAAACCTTCGATGGCTAACGGCGCACCAAAAATATCACCCACATAATGTGAATAATAAGACCAGTTAGTACCAAATTGAAACTCCATGGTTAAACCAGTTGCAACACCTACTGCAAAGTTAATACCGAACAGTTTGCCCCAAAACTTTGTCATATCTTTCCAGACTTGCTTACCACTAACAACGTATACCGTTTCCATAATTGCTAGCATAAACGCTAAACCCAACGTTAATGGAACAAAAATAAAATGATACATTGCAGTAAGTGCAAACTGGAGGCGTGAAAGTTCTACTATATCTAACATAAGCGCTCCCTAATCCTCAAATTCTCAAATTCTCACAAATTTTATGTTATTGGCAGCTATTATACACTGATAATGAAAGAATAAAATTGATATATATCAAAAAAACTATATCTTAATTTGTTTTTTTACAGCATCCCCTATATCGGTAAGACTCTTTACAACCGTAATGCCCGCAGATTGCAATGCTTTAGATTTTTCTACTGCTGTACCTTTATTACCTGAAATAATTGCACCTGCATGTCCCATACGTTTTCCTGATGGTGCAGAAACACCAGCAATATATGCAATCACAGGTTTAGTTACGTGTTTTTTAATATATTCAGCAGCTTCTTCTTCGGCGCTACCACCAATCTCGCCAATCATCACAATAACTTCAGTTTTAGGATCTTGTTCAAGTAACGCTAAAATAGAAATAAAATCACTACCAGGAATAGGATCACCACCAATACCAACACATACAGATTGCCCTAAACCAATATCCGTTGTTTGTTTAACCGCTTCATAAGTCAATGTTCCAGAACGAGAAACAATCCCCACCTTTCCGGCTAAATGAATATGCCCTGGCATAATACCTATTTTACATTCATCAGGAACAATTATACCTGGGCAATTTGGTCCAATCATGACGACATTATTTTGTTGTAATTTTTCCTTAACAACGAGCATATCTAAAGTTGGAATACCCTCAGTAATACAGACAATTAATTTAATACCTGCATCAATCGCTTCCAAAATAGAATCTTTACCAAATGCTGCTGGCACATAAATAACACTTGCAGTTGCACCAGTTGCTTCAACCGCTTCTTTAACAGTATTAAAAACAGGTAAACCTAAATGGATTGTTCCCCCTTTACCAGGCGTCACACCGCCAACTAACTTAGTACCATAAGCTAGCGCTTGTTGTGAGTGTAAAGTACCTTGACCGCCTGTAAATCCTTGGCAAATGACTTTGGTTTCTTTATTGATTAAAATTGACATAATAACCTTTCTCCACACGCCTCTTTATTAGACAACAGCAACAATTTTTTGAGCCGCATCGATTAAACTTTCTGCAGTAATAACATTTAATTTGCTTTTAGCCAAAATTTCTTGCGCAAGCTTAGCATTATTACCTTCAAGACGAACAACAACAGGAACATTAAGACCTATTTCTTTAATTGCACTAATAACCCCATCAGCAATTAAATCACAACGAACAATACCGCCAAAAATATTGACCAAAATTGCTTTCACATTTTTATCAGATAATATCAACTTAAATGCTTCAGCAACGCGCTCTTTCGTCGTTCCTCCTCCAACATCTAAGAAATTGGCAGGTTCACCTCCATGTAATTTAATAATATCCATAGTTGCCATGGCAAGACCTGCACCATTGACCATACAGCCAATATTGCCATTTAATGATACATAGCTAATACCTTGTTTTGCAGCAATTGACTCACGCTCATCCTCTTGAGTTGTATCTCTTAAAATAGTTAAATTAGGGTGCCTAAAAAGCGCATTATCATCTAAAACAACTTTTGCATCTAAACAAATGAGTTCCTCTGAATCGGTAATGACTAACGGATTAACTTCGGCTAATGCAACATCGTTTTCTAAAAAAAGTTTTGCAAAATTAACAAATAGCTTTGTAAACTGATTCACTAATTTGCCTGTTAACCCCAGCTTGAATGCAAGTTCACGACCTTGGAAAGCACAAGGTCCTGTTAAAGGGTCGAGTGAAGTTTTGTAGATTAAGTGTGGTGATTTTTCGGCAACACTTTCTATATCAACACCGCCTTCAGTTGAAGCCATGATCACAACACGTTTAGAACTACGATCAACCACCGCCCCTAAATAAAGTTCTTTATGAATATTAGACGCTTTTTCAATTAAAATTTTATTAACTATCTGACCTTTATCGGTTGTTTGATAAGTAACAAGATACTGCCCCAACCATTTTTCAGCAAATTGCTTTATTTCACTAAAGCTTTGAGTACAAATAACGCCACCGGCCTTACCTCGCCCTCCTGCATGAACCTGACATTTAGCAACCCAAAGGCCTGAATCTGCCTGTGAAGATAATTCAGATAACGTATCTTGTACTTCATTAATTGAATTACAAACATACCCCTCAGGTACGGGCAAATTATATTGTTTAAAAAGATATTTAGATTGATATTCATGCAAGTTCATAATGAAATTCCACGGCCTAAATTAATATAAAAACAGGTAATAATTCTAATGCAAGATAAATAAATTGTATAGCAAATAATAACTTATGTTTGGGGTTAGTTAGGATTATTGCTGATAGTAAGTGACAATGATATACTTCTAGAATATTTTAATATCGAAAATAATAAAGGTACAAATATGAAACAAGTTGGTATTTTTTTTGGTAGTGACACTGGTAACACAGAAAATGTAGCTAAGCAAATCCAACTCATTTTAGGTAGTGACAACGCCGAGATTTTTGACATTGCAAAAGCCACTAAAGAAAACATCGAACAATATAATTATCTATTTTTTGGAATTCCAACTTGGTACTACGGCGAATCACAAGCAGACTGGGACGACTTTTTTCCAAATTTAGAAAAAATTGATTTTAACGGTAAAACTGTGGCTATTTTCGGATGTGGTGATCAAGAAGACTATGCCGAATATTTTTGTGATGCCATGGGAACAATTCGCGATATCATTGAGCCTAAAGGTGCAAAAATTGTTGGGCATTGGTCAACCGAAGGTTATAGTTTCGAAGCATCAAAAAGTTTAGTTGATGAAACACATTTCATTGGTTTAGCAATTGATGAAGATCGTCAACCTGAATTAACTGAAGAACGTATCAATAATTGGGTAAATCAAGTCAAAACCGAAATGAAAATTTAATCTATTAAAACGATTTCTTTTATTTACCGTATATAGTTCCTATAATGGACAAATATTAATAAATTAATGGGAAGTAATATGACAAATCATGATAATGATAATAATGCAGCGCTAAAAAGCGCTGGTTTAAAGGTTACGTTACCACGATTGAAAATTTTAGAATTATTACGAGATCCTTCATGCCAACATATCACAGTAGAAGACCTTTATAAAAAACTACTGGACATGGGAGAAGAAATCGGACTAGCAACCGTTTATCGTGTTTTGAATCAATTTGACGATGCAGGAATTGTTACTCGCCACAACTTTGAGGGTGGAAAAGCTGTTTTTGAACTAGCAACTCAACAACACCACGATCACCTAATTTGCTTAGACTGCGGTGAAGTATTCGAATTTCGTGATGATATCATTAACACCAGACAAAAAGAAATTGCTGAACAATATGGCATGACATTAACTTTTCATAGTTTATATCTTTATGGACATTGCCAATCAGGTAATTGTAAAAAACATCCTGAGCTTCATCACAAAAAATAAGCCTATTCCAATAGGCTTTTTACTTATTTAAAATATACCCATTCATCTTTTTTCTAGGTTAATAATTTAATGAAACAAATTTTAAACTTTATTCCGCTTGTATTCTTTTTTGTTTTTCTAACCATGTATGATGTCTTTGTCGGTGTTCAAGCATTAATGATCGCCGCAACAGTATGCTTTCTTCTCATTCTTATTCTATATAGAAAAGTAGATAAAGTAGAGTTGATTTCTTATCTAATGGTGATGATTTTTAGTGGATTTACACTTTATTTGCGTGACCCGAATATAATCAAATGGAAAGTCACTATTATTAATTTTTTATTTGCCACAGCCTTATTAGTTAGCCAATTTATTTTTAAAAAAAATCTACTTCAAAAAATGCTTGGCAAAGAAATACAGCTCGATACAGCTATTTGGAATAAACTAAATTTATTATGGATCTTCTTTTTTATATTGTGTGGTGCCATTAGTTTAGGTGCAACCTATTACACGACTGATAATTTCTTTTGGATATTTAAAGTATTTATTTTACCTGGTGCATCGTTATTATTATCGTTGATATCAGGTATCTATATCTATAAAAACATGAATAAAGATATAGATAACAAACAATAAGTTAGAACAAACGGAGTATTTTAGTATGACACAAGATACAACCCCCAAAGGTCAATTAGTACTTAGAACGCTTGCAATGCCGGCTGATACCAATCCTCATGGACATATTTTTGGTGGATGGATCATGTCTCAAATGGATCTTGCTGGCGGTATTTTATCAAAAGAGATCGCGAGAAATCGAGTTGTAACAGTAAATGCTAGTAGCATTACATTTTACAAACCAGCAATGGTCGGTGATGTTGTTTGTTGCTATGCGCATTGCATCAAAACAGGGAAAACATCTATCACTATTGGCATTGAAGTGTGGATTAAAAAAGTCATTGATACATCGGATACTACACAGCGCTTTTGTATAACAGATGCCATATTCACTTATGTTTCAGTTGATAAACACAATAACCCCAAACCATTACCTGAAGCATTTCAGAATTATGATTACACTCAAGACCCAATAACTAAATTAAACCTAACTAATAGCTAATTAAGTATGCAACTTACCTCATTTCATGCATTAATCAGCACTTTGATCTTTCTTACTTACTGGTTGATCATTGTTGCAACAACATTACGGATTGTCTTCAAACGAAGACCAACCACTTATGTTATTGCATGGATGTTAGTCATTTATATCTTACCACTTGTCGGAGTATTCCTTTATTTTGCCTTGGGCGAAGCACACTTAGGTCAACAACGAGTTAAGCGGGCACAAAAAATGCGCCCAACTATTTCAAAATTTATTAACCGTTTAAGTGAATTTCCTGATATTTTCACCAGTAACGTTAGCCTAGTTAGCAAACCGATTTTCCAACTTTGCAAACACCAAACAGGCCTTGATGGAATTAACGGCAATCACATTGAACTACTAAGCGAAACTAACGAAATTTTTGATCGCTTAATTGACGATATCAATAAAGCAACGTCTAATATTGAAATGGTATTTTATATCTGGAATGAAGGTGGTCGAGCTAACGAAGTCGAGCAAGCACTCATTCAAGCAACACAGCGAGGAGTAACTTGTCGATTAATGGTTGACTCTGCCGGTAGCCGACATTTTATCAAAACGAATGCCAGTAAAAGAATGCGTGATGCAGGTATAATTATTGTCGAAGCGTTACAAGTAAACTTACTTCGATTCATGTTTAGGCGATTGGACTTACGACAACACCGAAAAGTTGCTATTATCGACAACTACATCTCTTATACAGGCAGCATGAATATTGTTGATCCTCGTTTTTTCAAACAAAATAAACATGTCGGTGAATGGGTTGATATCATGGTCAGAATGAATGGACCAGTAACAACGCTTATGAGTGCCATATATGCTAGTGATTGGGAGCTAGAAACAGGCAAACATTTAGCACTACCGAAAATTACTGATTTTGCCGAACCGCCAGAAGATAAAAAACACATAATGCAACTAATAGCATCCGGACCAGGTTATATGGAAAACATGATCCACCAAGTGTTATTAACGGCAATTTATTCAGCACAAGAACAAATTATTTTTACGACACCTTATTTAGTACCAAGTGATGATATTCTACATGCTGTCTGCACCGCAGCTCAAAGAGGGGTAGAAGTCATCATCATCGTTCCCAAAAAGAATGACTCACTAATGGTAAAATGGGCAAGTCGAGCATTTTTTTCCGAATTATTAAACGGTGGGGTAAAACTTTATCAATTCAATGATAACTTATTACACACCAAAAGCGTCCTAATCGATAACCAGCTAAGTCTTGTTGGTACTGTTAATTTAGATATGCGCAGCTTATGGCTTAATTTTGAAATTACAACTGTGATTGATGACGTAGAATTTGCTAAATCACTGTCAGTACTCTTACAAAAATATTTATCTAATTCAGATAATATAAAAGCTGAAGAATGGAATCAACGTCCAATTTGGCAACGGATAGTTGAACGGCTGTTTTACTTTTTTGCACCTTTACTATAACTATTGAACAAGTTTTAACTTCACGCTAACTATGATTACAAACTAATATATTACGGCTTACTAATAACCATTTTGAGAAACATCGGGTAAAAACTGATTATCTGCTAAACGATGAACCTCGCTCTCGATAGAACCATCAGTATTAAGCGTAATTTCTCGCCAACCAGGCACATCTTCAGTTGATACTTGAAAATCATAACATTCAGGCTTAAATTGAAAACATGTTGAAGGGGTTGAAAATGCATGACAATGATGCCAAACATAATCTTGTTTTTGATGAATGTGTCCCCAACCTATCCCTTTTACATTACAATGTTTTTGAATAATTTGCTCTAATTGATCACTATTTTTTAAAATATGGTGATCTAACCAATGACATCCAGAATTAATTGGATGGTGGTGTAAAAAAACTAATGCATTTCGATCAGAATGCTCGGTTAAAGCATTACGTAAAAATTCAAGTTCAGATTCAGGTAAAAAACCATATGCTTGACCAATAACTTGGCTATTTAATAAAACAATCAGCCAGTTATCTCCTAATTGCACTATTTTATTATCGGCCAGTTGATAATCTGCAAATACATCTTGCATCCCCTCATAATTATCATGGTTGCCAGCCAACCACACACAAGGCGTATTAAACTTGTTGATTTGCTCAGCAAAACGAGCATAAGCCTTTTTAGAACTATCTTGCACAAAGTCACCCGTTGCCACAATCAAATCAAACGTCTTATTACTACTTCCAATTTCATTTATAACAGCTTGAAAACTTGCATTGGAATTAATACCAAGCAATGAACCATCGTCCTCAGAAAAAAGATGAGTATCAGTTATATGCAATATTTTACCGTAATTTTTGTTACGAATTGGAAGTTTTAACAATGACCTCAAAATTCACCCCAATTATTTATCAATCTATAATCATGGTTAATAATGTCAGCAATAAAATAGACATTGTGACAGGAAATACAATTTTTATTTTAAATCTTAGCGTTATACAAAAGTGTAAATTAGATCACACTTTTATGAAAGAAATAATTAAATATGAACACTAAAAAGTTATTCCCACTCTTTTTTTAATAACTGGTGATTAAGTTCTAACCATTGCAGTGCAATAATTGATGCAGCATTGTTAATTACTCCGTCTTTGACCCATTGATAAGCTTGATTACGACTGACAACATGAACTTTAATATCTTCGTTTTCTTCAGCAAGCCCATGAATACCTTTGGCGGTTGATGAATCGACTTCGCCCACCAAAATATGCAATTGTTCAGTTAAACCACCAGGTGATGCTAAATAACTGATGATAGGTTTACATCGACCAATAACAACTCCAGCCTCTTCTATTGCCTCACGTTTTGCCACTTCTTCAAATGATTCATTTTCATGATCCATCATGCCTGCAATGAGTTCTAACATCCACGGACTCTCTTGGGTTTCAATAGCAGCAATCCGGATTTGTTCAATCAGCACAACTTCATCACGTTTTATATCATATGCTAAAAGCACAACCGCGTGTCCTCGTTCCAAAATTTCACGACTAACAACCTCGCTCATTGAACCATCAAATTTGCGATATTGAAAACGATACTCAAATAAAGAAAAAAAACCTTTATACAAAATTCGTTTAGTTAGATTAAACACATCATTTTTGTCAAAATGTACCGGATTATTTTTCATTTTCATATAAGATCTCGATGTTAAACTTAATTTGAATAAAAAGTGCGAATGGCATACAAACTATGCTTACTATATACTAATAATCTGTTAAAATTACACTATTAAAAATACTACTATATTTTAATGATTTTTAAAGAGAAGATTAATGAAAAAAACTTTAACCTTTTTAATTGGCTTAGCATTAAGCCAATCTGTATTTGCTGAAAATTTGATTCAAGTCTATGAACAAGCAAAAGAAACCAATCCAGATCTACGCAGTTCATTAGCTGAAAAAAATAAAGCATACGCAGCAATTTCAGGTTCTCGAGCAAGTTTGCTACCGCAAGTTGGTTTAAGTGCTTCTTATGGTGTAACTCATGGCCGACGTGATACAAGTGGAGTAAAATCTAAAAGCGGAAACTTATATCAAGTAGCCGTATCGCAAAGCATTTTTAATTTTTCAAATTGGAAGGCCTTAGATATTACTAAAAAACAAGCAAGTATTGCCGATATTGCTTATCAATACCAAGGTCAAACATTAATCTTAAATACTTCTGTCGCTTATTTTAATGTGCTAAAAGCGCTAGATGCATTGAGTTTTATTGATGCCCAGAAAAAGGCTATTGGACGTCAGCTAGAACAAACTCGTCAACAACACCAAGTTGGTTTAGTCGCCATTACTGATGTACAAAATGCCCAAGCTAACTATGACCTAACTGTTGCACAACAAGTTAACGCATTAAATGAACTAAACAACGCAATCGAGGATTTACGCCAAGTAAGTGGTCGTTTTTATTCTAATTTAGCCAGTGTTAACACCAATACATTTAAAACAGAGTCCCCAGAACAAATCAGCACATTATTAAGACAATCTGAATCATCTAATCTAAATTTATTAACAATGAAATTAAACCAAGACATTGCACGTGAACAAATCAAACTCTCACAAGCAGGTCATTTACCTACAGCCAATTTAGATGCATCAACTAATTTAAATAAAACTGATAGATACGGTAATAACATAGCGGCTGGTGCTCATAGTGGTAAATCTTATTCAGGGAATAACTATGTTGGTGTCAGTGTAAACCTACCAATCTTTTCTGGCGGTGCAACGGTATCGAAAGTTGAACAAGCACAACAAAATTACGTAAGCTTCAGTGAAAAACTAGAAAGTACTAATCGTGGCGTGATTAACCAAGTACGTTCATCGTACAACAATATTTCATCATCGATTAGCGCAATCAAAGCTTATCAACAAGCAGTTGTTTCGGCACAAAGCTCATTAGAAGCAACTAACTCTGGTTATCAAGTTGGAACAAGAACAATCGTTGACGTATTAAATGCAACAACTCAGCTTTACAGTTCTAAAAGAAATTTATCTGATGCAAAATATAATTATCTAACTAGCTTACTACAACTAAAATATGCAGTAGGAACCTTAACTGCCAACGATTTAGTTTATTTAAACAATATGTTAGGTAAAGAAGTGAGCACTTTAGTGACGATAAAATAACTATTGGTTCTTTTATGACAACTTTAAAAAAAGGCGAGCAAATCGCCTTTTTTATTATGTCTTAAAAAAACATACCTACCACTTAAGACATTTCAGCCTTTACCGAAGGGCTAGCACAGGAATTAAAGCAAGCTAACGCCCAATTAACCGCAAAGCTATTAGCTCCGGCTGCGACAAAAACAGAATTTGGTGAAAAAGCCAATAATGTCAGTAAATACAATTATGATGCAAGTTTTACCAAGTACCATACAGCAAAGCAAATGGCCGATTTTCTACTGGCTTTATACGATAGCAACAAAGTTATTTGGTGAGATTAATACAAAAGATTTCTCTTTTTCACTAAAAGACAGCATATTTCCTTATTCAGGAAATCCGTCAGAAAATCAAAAATAATGCAATAACGAATTTACATGCAATGTTAAATCAAACAGCAAAATATGATTTTTAACAAAATTGAACTTTGGCAGTCGTTATTTTGATTGCCAAATTTCAGGATAAAAGAGAAACATAGCATATTGATTTAAAGTGAAGTTTTATTTACTTCGATCAAAAAATGGCGTTTAAATGAAATTGGACGCCAGATATGAAATAGGTTTCTAAGTGTAAACGGAAAGGTTTTTATAGGCTTTTTAAAAAGTTTAAGCAACCAACCATCAGTACCCTCAAACGACATAAATTCAAAACTTACCGTATGATCAGATAAAATTTTAACATCCCAAAGGCCACTAGCGCAAAGCCAAGCATATGGTCCACCGCCAATTCTGGCACGATCAACGATATTGTAGTTTTTTGAATCAAGTAGATAGATGAATAAAACTTCTTCCCAAGCACCGCCATCTTGCGTCACAAAAATTAAAATATAACAGTCATCATAGCTAAAAGCCATTTCTAAATAACGACCTTCTAGTTTTTCACCATAGCAAATACCATCAACTTCAACAAGCGAACTAATTTTACCTCTTTTACCTTTAGGTAGCGGTTTCAATGTAATATTAGATATCGGTTTTATCATGTTTATCCTAAAAAATGCTTACTAAAATATTAATAAAAACCTATCAATAATAAACTTAATAAAGCCATCAATTGATAAGCAAAATAATAAAATACCTATATTGAAAATAGATTATAAAACTAATTAATGGCTAGAACACAAATCCTCCAGTTGTGTTAGCTGGAATTTCTATTAATTACCCGATAAATCAAAAATTATTGCTTAATAATGAACTTAACTTAGTTTTAACGCAAAGGAAAAGTATAACAAATAGTTGTTGTATCGTCTTCAACCTGAGCAGGTATAAAAATAAAATGTCTTGATTTAAATACTGGTTTCTATTTTTGGACACTCATTGCGCCCTATCAAAGGGCAATGGGATTTTTTAGAGTAGAAAGGCAAACTCAAAAATAGTTGCATGATAGTTGGTTAGCTAAACATTTATAATAAAAAAACAGCCCAAAAAAACTAACGCTACAATTATTTATCAAATCAGAAAATTTTTAATAAAACGCATAATTTCCTGAAACATCTTAACAAGCACATTAACTTGTTAAGATGCATTTTTTTTACATGATGAGAATACAAATTACGAAATGCGCATTCCCGGTTTAGCACCACTATCTGGCGATAACAAGTACACGCCGTCACCATCATCTTTACCACTGGCACAAAGCACCATACCTTCTGAAACACCAAATCGCATTTTACGAGGCGCTAAATTGGCAATCATAATGGTTAAACGCCCAATTAGTACTTCTGGATCAGGATAAAACTGCTTGATGCCTGAAAACACATTACGAGTTTCATCACCAATATCAAGCGTCAACTGGAGTAATTTCTCGGATCCTTCAACAAAACAGGCATGTTTAATTAAAGCAACACGCATATCAACTTTGGCAAAATCGTCAAAATTAATCGTATCGGCAATAGGTTCAGCAACATTTGTTTTAGCTGGTGTTGCTAGGGCAGCTTGCTCTTTTGTTTCTTCAATCATGGCAGTAATTTTATCCATATCAATACGGTTAAATAGGGCTTTAAACTGATTTATCTTATGGCCAGTTAACGCATTAGCAATAGTATTCCATTCTAATTTGCTATTTAAAAATGCTTCTGTTCGCTCAGCTAATGAAGGCACTATTGGTTTTAAATAGGTCATTAAAATACGGAATAGATGAATACCCATTGAGCAAATATCTTGCAATGTTTGATCTTGCCCTTCTTGTTTAGCAACCACCCATGGCGCTTTTTCATCAATATAACGATTAGCTTCGTCAGCAAGTGTCATAATTTCACGAATCGCCTTACCTGATTCACGTTGTTCAAAATAATCAGCAATGATTTGAGATTTTTCAACAAAATACGCATAAAGTGCTGGTTCAGCTACATTATCCGATAATTTGCCGTCAAAGCGTTTATAAATAAATCCAGCCGAACGTGAAGCAATATTAACAACTTTATTAACTAAATCGCTATTTACACGTTGAACAAAGTCTTCTAAATTTAAATCGATATCATCAATATGTGGTGACAGCTTAGCGGCATAATAATAGCGTAAGCAATCAGGATCTAAGTGTTTTAGATAGGTACTTGCTTGAATAAAAGTACCTCGCGACTTAGACATTTTTGCGCCGTCAACAGTTACATAACCATGCACAAAAATATTCGATGGTTTGCGATGTTCGCTACCCTCTAGCATTGCCGGCCAAAATAAACTATGAAAGTAAACAATATCTTTACCAATAAAGTGATAAAGCTCAGTGGTTGAATCTTTATTCCAAAACTCATCAAAAATTGGTTTATTTTGTGTATTGCAGTAGTTTAAAAAAGAGCCCATATAACCAATTGGTGCATCTAACCAAACATAAAAATATTTACCTGGCGCATCGGGGATTTCAAAACCAAAATAAGGAGCATCACGGCTAATATCCCACGGCTGTAAGCCTGATTCAAACCACTCTTGCATTTTATTAGCGACTTGGTCTTGTAGTGTCCCTGAGCGAATCCAATCTTGTAACATAGTTGAAAAAGCCGGCAGATCGAAAAAGAAATGTTCTGACTCTTTTAAAATTGGCGTCGCCCCCGAAACCACAGACTTAGGATTAATTAAATCAATCGGATTGTAAGTTGCACTACACACTTCACAGTTATCGCCATATTGATCTGGGGCTTTACAACGTGGACAAGTACCTTTTACAAAGCGATCTGGTAAAAACATCTGTTTTTCAGGATCAAATAGCTGTGAAATGACTTTGGTTTTAATATAACCATTGGCTTTTAAACGCTTATAAATTTGCTCTGATATTTCACGATTTTCTAAGCTATGAGTTGAATGGTAATTATCATAACTAATATTAAATCCAGCAAAATCACGCTGATGCTCAGTTTTTACTTCACTAATCATTTGTTCAGGAGTAATGCCAAGTTGTTGTGCTTTGAGCATAATTGGCGTGCCATGCGCATCGTCGGCACAAATAAAATAGATCTCATTACCACGCATACGTTGATAACGCACCCATACATCAGCTTGAATATGTTCAAGCATATGACCTAAGTGAATTGCACCATTGGCATAAGGCAGTGCGCAAGTCACCAATATTTTGCGTTGAGTTGTCATGTTGATTTATTACCTTTTATTACATAATGGCAGAAATAGTACATCAATCGTGGGATTATCGCTAGATTTATGCCATAATTTGATAAAATTTCTATACTCTATTCACTTTGCAAATGGCAAATAATCCTTTTTAAAGAAGGTAAATTATTATAATTTTCCCACCCTCTTTAAGAGGGAGTATTAAAAATGAACCAAGTATAAATATCAATGCATAAAGAGATAACAGCAATGAACATTGAAGTAAAAAAGATTCTTGAGAGTTTTACTCATTTAACCTTACAAAAAAATTTACTTGAACTTAACGCAGTAACAAAATGCGAAATAGTTAATCAGCATTTATACATTAATTTAACCATGCCCTTTGCTTGGCAAAACACTTTTGATGAGTTAAAAAAAATAGCTACCCCAAAATTACTTAAGCTTAATGGCATTGATGACGTTGGCTGGCACATTGACTATAAAATAGCCACATTAAAACGTGCCAATGACCAACATGCCATTAACAATATAAAAAATATTATCGCCATAAGTTCAGGCAAAGGTGGCGTGGGCAAATCATCAACAGCTGTTAATCTTGCACTAGCCTTACAAAAACAAGGCGCCAAAGTAGGCATTTTAGATGCGGATATTTATGGGCCTTCAATTCCCACCATGTTAGGCACAGAAAAACAGCAACCGTTAACACCTGACAATAAACACATGACTCCAATTATGGCACACGGATTAGCCAGTAACTCTATTGGTTATTTAGTCGATCCAGATAGCGCCATGGTATGGCGAGGACCAATGGCAAGCAAGGCATTACTACAAATATTACAAGATACATTATGGCCTGAACTTGATTATTTGGTTATTGATATGCCTCCAGGAACTGGGGACATCCAATTAACCCTAGCACAAAGTATTCCAGTAACGGCCGCAATTATTGTCAGTACACCACAAGACATCGCATTGATTGATGCCAAAAAAGGCATGACCATGTTTAATAAAGTCAACATCCCAACGCTAGGCATTATTGAAAACATGAGTTACCACATTTGCGAAAATTGTGGTCATCACGAAGCTATTTTTGGCGAAGGTGGAGCACAGCGTCTAGCTGAGCAATATCAAACAAAATTGCTCGGACAAATACCACTTCATAAAATATTACGCCAAGATCTCGATACAGGGCAACCTACTGTTATTAGCCACCCTGATAGCGAATTTACCCAACTTTATTGCCAAATTGCTGGGCGCATTGCCAGTGAGCTATATTGGCAAGGCGAAGCAATTTTACCGGATATTTCCTTTAAGGCGCTATAACAAAAAATCAGCTTGGCTGTCGAAAACAACAGCCAATACTATTGATATTTTATGATTAATTTGGCATAACATCGCCACGATCAGCCGCGCAATATGTGGAATATTTGCAAGGCTAATTTAGATCATTACCGTGACAAATATGCTCAATATTTATCACGGTTTTAGAATGAATTTAAACAAAAATCTTATCGCGGAACATAAAAAATACCGCACCTAAAAGACACAAACCCGCCCAAATATAGTCTGTCTTAAATGGCTCTTTTAAAATATAAATTGAAAAAGGGATAAAAACAGACAAACTAATTACTTCCTGAATAATCTTTAATTGACCTGCGCTGGCAACCTGAAAACCAATGCGATTAGCAGGCACTTGCAATAAATACTCAAATAACGCAATCCCCCAGCTAACAAACACCGCCACTAGCCAAACTTGGTTATGTAAAAACCGCAAATGCCCATACCACGCAAAAGTCATAAAAACATTACTAAAAGTCAGTAAACAAACAGTAATAAGTAATTGATTCATAGTGTTGATATAAGAGTAAAGAAAGGGACTGGCATTATATACCATTGTCTAATAAACATACAAAATAGAAATAATTTAATTACATTAAAAAAACAACATTATTAACAATAGTTGAAATTGGCTAATTCATCACTAAAAACATGATAGCGCTATTGCTCAGTAGCCTGTTTAGGTCTATATTGAATCAACGCCAATAGGTGCAAAATCTTTAATGCATTGAACGTCGTTATCCTATCAACACTGAAATTTATTACAACACAATTATTATCCCCAAAGGAAACAGTTATGCAAAAAAGAGTCAATGAAGTTACTATGCGTGGAGCCCCTATTACTTTGTTAGGTCCCAAAATCAACGTTGGTGACATAGCACCCGATTTTATCGTGCAAGATTTAGCAATGAAACCCATTAAATTATCCGATTTTAAAGGTAAAATCAGGATTATTAATTCGGTACCATCCATTGATACTTCCGTATGTAGTGCCCAAGTTCACCGTTTCAATGTAGAAGCAGCAAAACTAAAAGATACCGTGATATTTTCAATTAGTGTTGATTTACCTTTTGCATTAAATCGCTATTGTGCGGCTGAAGGCATTGATGCGGTCAAAGTTACTTCTGACCATAAAGATCTGGATTTTGGTTTAAAATATGGCACAGTTATTGAAGAGCTACGCTTACTTTCCCGAGCCGTATTTGTCATTGATAAAAATGACAAAATTGCTTATGTTGAATATGTTAAAGAAACATCTTCAGAACCTGATTATGACAAAGCCCTAGCGGCGGCTAAAGCGTTAGCATAAATCAAAGCAATAATACATCGCCATTATCTACCAACAGTGGTGGCGATGATTTACTTTAAGATTTATTTATAGCAGCTATTTAATAGACAAAATTATTCAGTTATAATCCAATAAAAACATACCTCCTCCATAATCTTAATCATGAATAATAGCATTACCCGATCTCGCATTTGGTCATCAATTCTTTGCCTTGCATTTGCGGCATTTATTTTTAATACAACGGAATTTGTACCCGTTGGGCTATTACCTAATATTGCTGAAAGCTTTTCAATGGATGTGGCTCATGCTGGATTATTACTCACCATTTATGCGTGGGCTGTCTCGCTATTATCATTGCCACTCACAGTATTAACGTCAAAAATGGAACGAAGGAAACTACTTATCCTTTTATTTTGCCTATTTATTGGTAGCCATATTTTAGCCGGATTTGCGTGGAATTTTTACAGTCTGATGTTAGCAAGAATTGGTATTGCTTGTGCACATGCGGTATTTTGGGCAATTACAACACCACTTGCAGTTCGGTTAGCGCCCAATGGTAAAAAAGCTAAAGCAATGGGCTTTATTGTTATTGGCGTATCGATGGCAACCATCCTAGGGATCCCGATTGGTACCATCATAGGGCAACTCGTTGGCTGGCGCGTGACTTTTTTATGTATTGCTGGTATCGCTTTTTGCGTGATGATATTACTACTCCGCTTATTGCCTACTGTACCAAGCATGGATATTATCTCTATCAAAGATATTCCAATGGTATTAAAACGCCCAATACTGCTAAACATCTATCTATTAATAGCCATTATAATTGCCGGCCACTTCACTGCTTATACCTATATTACGCCATTTATGAAAGATGTTGGCGGATTTAATCAAAATGTTATCGTCGCTTTATTGTTAGTAGTCGGTTTTTCTGGCATGATTGGCAGCGTTATTTTTGCAAAATACGCCGAAAAAAATCCAACCGCCATATTAGTCATTCCCATGTTATCATTGATCGCTTGTTTATTATCACTTTATGCCTGTTCATTCATGCTTTATACCGCAATCATTCAATGTTTGATTTGGGGGCTTTCGATTACTATTATTGGCATGGTCATGCAAAGCAAAGTCATTGATGCAGCGCCCGATGCAACCGATATTGCCACATCTGTTTATTCAGGTATTTACAATATTGGAATCGGTGGAGGTGCTTTTATAGGCAGTAAAGTATTAATTTTACTATCAAATGAGGATATTGGTTTTGTTGGCGCAATTTTTGTCATCATTGCGTTGTTATTTTTCTGTCTTTGCTCTAGAAAATTGTGGAATAATAAAACCATTTTATAAAAATCTTAAAGTACAAAAACAGCATTATTTATTATATAACGCTAATAAATAATGCTGAAAATAACACCCTTACATTATGATTTACTTAAAGACTCTAACTGTTCCCAGCGTTCAAAAGCAGATTCTAATTCAGCTTCTTTATCGGTCAAAGATTGTAAGATTGGACCCGTAACCTCGTGGGGTTGATTAAAAAAGTCACTTTGCCCAATCTGTGTTTGTAAATCAACAATGGCTAATTCTAATTGTTCTATTTTGCTTGGTAATTGTGTTAACTCTCGTTGCTCATTATAACTCAGCTTAACCTTCTTTTTAGTGGCTTGATCATTGCTTTTGTTATTTGCCGTACTTAACGCTTTTTTAGGCAGTTTAACATCATTAACTGCCGCTACCTTAACCGGTTGCGCCTGTTGCTGTTGTTGCAGAGCATCAGCATAACCACCTGCATAAACACCAATATGCCCTTTTTCTTCAAAAAACCAACATTGGGTAACGACGTTATCAACAAACTGCCGATCATGGCTAACTAGCAAAACTGTCCCCTGATAATCATTAACCAACTCTTCTAACAACTCCAGCGTTTCAATATCAAGATCATTGGTCGGTTCATCGAGTATTAATAAATTGCTAGGTTTTAAAAATAGTTTAGCCAGCAATAAACGATTACGTTCCCCACCCGATAATGCCCGAACAGGAGTTCTGGCGCGTTTTGGTGGGAATAGAAAATCTTGCAGATAACCAAGTACATGACGTGATCGTCCATTAACCATCACCTCTTGTTTACCTTCAGCTAAATTGTCCATCACGGTTTTTTCAGGATCAAGCTCTAATCGATATTGATCAAAATAAGCCACTTCAAGCTTTGTACCACAATGTACGCTACCTGATGTTGGCGCTAAATTACCTAACATTAGTTTTAATAACGTCGTTTTACCAATACCATTAGGGCCAATTAGGGCAATTTTATCGCCACGTAATACTTGCACAGTAAAATCATTAACTAGCAATTTATCTTCAATCTGATAGGTCACATTTTCAAGCTCAAAAACGATTTTTCCTGAACGTAGCGCCTCTTCAATTTGCATTTTAGCACTGCCCATCACTTGGCGACGCTCGCTATACTCTTGGCGCATTGCTTTCAATGCACGCACTCGCCCTTCATTACGTGTGCGGCGCGCTTTAATACCTTGGCGAATCCAGACCTCTTCTTGAGCCAATTTTTTATCAAATTCAGCATTTTGCAACTCTTCAACGCGCAAAGCTTCTTCTTTACCAAGTAAATAGTTATCGTAATTACCACTCCAAGAGGCAATTTTACCCCGATCTAAATCAATAATACGCGTTGCCATTTGACGTATAAACGAACGATCATGAGAAATAAACACAATACTGCCATTAAAGCTTTTCAAAAACTCTTCCAACCATTTTATGGTTTGAATATCTAAATGGTTTGTTGGTTCATCAAGCAATAAAACCGACGGTTGACAAACCAATGCCTTGGCTAATGCGGCTTTACGAAGCCAACCACCAGATAGCGAAGATAACAAGGCATCACCATCAAGTGACAACGACGAAATAACATTACGGATACGACTATCTAATTGCCAGCCATTTTGATGATCTAACTGCTCTTGCATTTTCGCTAATTTAGCCAAGTTACTTTCACATGGATCGTGCTCAACACGATGAGCTAAATCATAGTAATCTCGTAATAACTGTGCTTGTTCGTGTAATCCTTCTGCTACAAAATCAAACACATTACCTTGCACATCACGAGGAGGATCTTGCTGCAAGCGTGAAACAATCACATTATTTTCATAAATAATTTGCCCTTCATCTAATGGCACTTCTTTATTTAACACTTTAAGTAACGTTGATTTGCCAGCGCCATTACGTCCAACAAGACAAACACGCTCGTTTGGTTCAATAGACATATCAATATGATCAAGTAGCGGTGCATCACTAAATGAAAGATAAGCATTGGTAAGATTAATTAATGACATATTATTGGTTTTTATTTGGATATTAAATAATAAGTCGCTATTCTATCATAAAGTTGCCCAAGGCAACTAAACCAAATACCAAAGAGACGTTAATAGGCCTAACAAATATTAGAAATCACTGTTCTGTTCTATCAAAAAAAACAAATACTGTTTATATTAATGAACAAAATATTATTTTTGATGTGGAGATAACTATGAGTCACATGTGGACATTTCAGCGCGTAGGTGGATTAGATCAAGTGGTATTTAAAAATGCCAATGACATTATTAATCTACCTGATTTAGACCCTAAATTATGGGTAGCTTTAAGTTGTCCAACCACAGGGTTAGATTTTGATGAGCGAACCTTAGCGCTACTCGACTCAGACAAAGACGGCCGAATTCGCATACCTGACATTCTCGATGCCATCAGCTGGACACAAGACAAAATCACCTCATTTGACAGCATTTTAAACTCAAGCGAAACACTGTCACTATCGCAAATAAACACCTCGACCCCACAAGGGAAAAAGCTATCTATCACCGCTCACAGCATCTTAGCTAGCTTAAATAAAAACAACGTAAATTACTTAACGCAAGATGACGTTCAACAATCAATCAAAATCAACGCTAGCAAACTTTACAACGGTGACTTAATCTTCCCTGTATCAAGCGAATTATCGCCCGACATGCAAACATTCATCCAAACCGCCATCAACACCACTGGCGCACAAAAAGACATGAGCGGACAAGATGGCATTGACCTAAATATAGCCACCACCTTTGTCGACAACCTAAAAACATGGCTACAATGGCAAACTCAAATAAGCAAGACCCCAACCCCATTTGGTGAAAATAGTGCCGAGACATGGAAATTAATCCAACAACTCAAACCCAAAATTGACGATTATTTTTTACGCGTTGAACTAGCACAATATGCTCCACAAGCGCAAACAGCCCTCAATGTTGACGAAAAGTACATCGTTCCGACCCAAAATGGGCTACTTTCTGATGACGCCTTAGCACAATTACCACTATCAAAAATCGACACAACCAACGCACTTGACTTAGTCAATGGGCTTAATCCATTATGGAAAGCCAAAGTTAACCGACTCAAAACGCTCATCGCCCCAGCATTAGCCAATCCTGACTTACTAACCGAGCAAGAATGGCAAAACATCCAACACAGCTTAAAAACTTACACCACATTAATAAGCACTAAACCCGAAATAACAAAAATAAAAGTTGAAATCGCGCCATCTGCCAGCATAGAAGATATCCCAAGCAACACTATCGCCCACTTAGCCAACAGTGAACTGCTGGACGAATTTACACAAATGGTTGAACAAGACAATAAAACCCCGATATCCTCATCCGACGTCCTTGTATTAGAAAAGCTAGTCCTATTCCACAAACACCTTTACCGCTTATTGGTCAACTTTGTGTCTTTTGCTGACTTCTTTTCGTTAAAAACCCGAGCGGCCTTTCAGCTTGGCAAGCTCTACATTGATGGACGCTGTGCAACCCTTTGCGTTGCAGTTGATAATATTGCCAAACACGCCACCATGGCAAACTACTCTGAACTCTGCTTACTCTATTGTGAATGCACCAGACGCGGGCAAAAACAACTCATTGCTGCCGCTATGACAGCGGGGAAAGGTGATTTACTGATTGAAGGTCGTAATGGCGTATTTATTGACAACGACGGCAACGACTGGGATGCCAATGTCGTCAAAATCATTACCAAACCTATCAGCATACAACAAGCAATCTGGGCGCCTTATCAACGAATGGGACGTGTCATTACTGAACAGATAAACAAATGGGCAAGCAGCAAAGATGCCGATGTTGCAAAATCAAGTGAACAAGCATTGCAAAACCCAGCCAATAAATTTGATATTGGCAAAAGCGTAGGTATTTTTGCCGCAATTGGCCTAGCCATTGGCGCAATCGGCACGGCATTAGCTACACTATTCCAAGCTATTTTTGCGTTAGCTTGGTGGCAATTGCCTTTGGTTTTTATTGGATTATTCCTAATTATTTCTGGTCCTTCTGTTATTTTGGCATGGTTAAAATTGCGTCGAAGAACTCTTGGCCCACTGCTAGAAGCATCAGGTTGGGCAATTAACGGACAAGTCAAAATCAACTTAATGCTAGGTAGCTTACTCACCAGCAAAGCAGAACTTCCAGCCAATGCAAAACGCAACTTACGAGATCCAATGAAACAACGCCACCACAAATTGGCTATCATTTTTTGGTTAGCTATTTTACTTGGTATTGGAGCGACAGGAGGCTGGTTATGGCATGAAGGTTACCTTGACCACTATATCAAGCAGCACAAACAACAACAAACCCAAAATAAAACTGACACAAATGCCAATATTGGCAAATAAAAGCAACAAACCATTTCGCCGACAATCGTCGGCGAAATGAAACGATCATTAATGCTGATAAACCGGCAAACGGCGGCAAGTTGCAAGCACCTTTTCTTTCACAGCTTGAATAGTTTGCTCGTCATCGATATTATCTAAAACATCACAAATCCAATTAGCTAAATCTCGCGATTCGGCTTCTTTAAAGCCTCGGCGAGTAATAGCCGGCGTACCAATACGCACGCCTGATGTCACAAACGGGCTTTGTGGATCTTTCGGTACGCTATTTTTATTAACCGTAATATTGGCACTACCCAAAGCCGCATCGGCTTCTTTACCTGTGATATTTTTATCAACTAAATCAATTAAAAACAAATGATTGTGTGTTTCACCAGAAACCACTTTATAACCACGCTGCATAATCACTTCAACCATCATTTTGGCATTTTTCACCACTTGCTGTTGATATTCTTTATAAGCGGGTTCCATTGCCTCTTTTAATGCCACCGCTTTAGCGGCAATCACATGCATTAAAGGCCCACCTTGCGCCCCAGGAAAGACAGCCGAATTTAACTTTTTATATAATTCTTCACTGCCACCTTTAGCTAAAATCAAGCCCCCACGTGGGCCACCAAGGGTTTTATGGGTGGTTGTAGTCACAACGTGAGCATAAGGAACAGGGTTTGGATAAACACCTGCGGCCACCAAACCAGCCACATGCGCCATATCCACAAATAAATAAGCACCCACACTATCGGCGATCTCGCGCATACGCTTCCAATCCACCACACCAGAATAAGCCGAAAAACCACCAATAATCATTTTCGGTTTAGACTCTTGGGCTGTTTTAGCTAACTTGTCATAATCAATACGTCCTGAATCATCAACGCCATAATCCACAATATGATAAAGCTTGCCAGAAAAGCTAACCGGCGAACCATGCGTCAAATGCCCACCTTCAGACAAATTCATACCCAAAACAGTATCGCCTGTATTTAAAAGCGCCATATAAACCGCAAAATTCGCCTGCGAACCTGAATGAGGTTGTACATTGGCATAATCAGCACCAAATAAAGTTTTAGCGCGATCAATTGCCAACTGCTCGACCACATCAACATACTCACAACCACCATAATAACGCTTACCGGGATAACCCTCGGCATATTTATTGGTTAATTGTGAACCTTGTGCTTGCATTACGCGTGGGCTGGTATAGTTTTCTGATGCGATCAATTCAAGGTGATCTTCTTGACGCTGTTCTTCACCTTTTATCGCATCCCACAGTTCTTTATCGTACTCGGCAATAGCCATCTTGTTACTAAACATGTTGGATCCTTATCATCAATTATGTAGTTTATCTGGTTTTGCTTTATCGTTAGCAAAAATGGGTATTACGCTCATATGGTTACTTAACAACCAAATGATTTCAATCTTTTTTTGAGGTTATAAAAAATATTTATATTGAAGGATGGGTTGTTGTGTTTTTATTAGGCGTTTTTTGTTAAAAAACAGCCAGAAAAAAACTTAAATAAAATCAATACCTTTTCTGACCGATTTTTGTAAGTAAATAAGGTGTTTTTTTGTGAAATAAAAACGTTTAAATTAATGCGCTTTTTTAATTTTGTTTTTGTTTTAGCTTAAATCCTCATCATTCACCTGCGCCATAAACCAATGTTGCCAACCAGTGGTCTGCTTTTGGATGTTGTCGATGGATTGGTTGAATAAAGCAAAAGCACCGTGTGATATCATTTTCATTTTCCAACCTACACACAATAATCCTTTGATAACATCTAACGAGGCGCGAATATGTTGTAACTGTTTAATGGCGGATTGGCATTCTTTGATGTTATCTCGGTCAACTATATTAGATAATACTGCAGAGCGAATTGCCCCAGTTAGCTCGGTCAATATTGCTTCGCCAGTGGTAAATTTAAAAGACTTTGGTAAGTGGCAATGCGTTTGCCAATAACATTGGTATAATGTCACTAAATCATTAAATATTTTAGGTTGAACAAAAGTTGATTGAGTAAAGTTAGGTAATTTATTGTGCATAATTGTCCTACAAAACAGAAAACCGTTTACATCTATTAACTCCAATTCACTCATAGCAGAGCACACTGTAATAAGGCCTCGGTGCAAACAGCGTAATTACTGTTGGAAGCGCTGTTGCTGTTAACGTTGCCGTTGTTCGAGTTGACATTGAAGCCATTGCTACCTGTTGCGTCGCTTGTCCAGTAGTTGTTGTTGACGAAGCCCGCATCAGCGTAGTTGTTCATGTTGCTCGTTTTTGCACCTTAATCTTAATACTACCAGCTTACTGCGTTGCCGCATTCGCCCTTAAATAACGTAAAAAGCCATTTGTACTTTTCCTGACTTTTCCCGTGAAAGGTGCTGACCTTATTTGTAGC
>NZ_JBXSQH010000007.1:0-96831 GCF_057063525.1 Gilliamella sp. X-46
ACATATCACCAACCAATTCATAACAAGGGCGTTCACTGAAGTTATAAGCCACAATTTCCCGATTGTATAAATCTAATATAGGTGATAAATACAGTTTTTTACTTCCCACTTTAA
Source organism: Gilliamella sp. X-46 (assembly GCF_057063525.1). Classification (NCBI taxonomy): domain Bacteria; kingdom Pseudomonadati; phylum Pseudomonadota; class Gammaproteobacteria; order Orbales; family Orbaceae; genus Gilliamella; species Gilliamella sp. X-46. Next base: position 115 of record NZ_JBXSQH010000007.1, read on the forward strand.
ACTCAGTTGCATCCGTTACCCATTTCTGACCAGGTTTAGTCGCCTTAAAATCACGGTTTAATAGATTGGGCACAGCACTAAGACGACATTTATAAGAACGATATTTCTTTCCTCTTATCAAGGATTTTAAGCTCATTTCTTTCATTAAACGTAGCACCTTTTTATGATTCACAATGACATTCTTATTTTGTAATTCAGCCGTAATTCGTCGATAACCATAGCGACTAAAGTTATCTTCATAAATCTTGATAATAAGCGCTTTTAATTCACTATTTTTATCAATTTTAGATTTAGCCGAATCGTGATAGTAAAAAGTACTTCGCGACAAACCTGATGCGCTAAGCAATTTATTTAAGGGATATTTTTTCCTTAATTCATCAACTATTTGATACTTTTCTTTTTTTCCAATCTCTTTTGTCGAAGTAAGGCATCCAACTTTTTTAGATAAGCCACCTCCACTTCAAGGTCACTGACCATTTCGAGCAATTCTTCTTTTGTTTTTTCACTATTTTTTTTAACTTTTTGAGCCATTTTTTTATCTGCTTTTCCCTGTGGTGGATTCGGTGTCATTGAAAAACCTGCTTTGCCATATTTTTGGTATATTTTAAACCAGTGGCCTACATATCCAAAGTGTATATCAAACGCCAAAGCAGCTTGATTTTGTGAAAGATGATTGTCTATAAAATACCTGACCACTTTGTATTTAAAATCTGGAGAAAAATACCTTGGTTTTGTGACGGGTTTTAGTCCTTCAATGCCTTTTCTTTTATATAACTTTACCCACGACTCCACTGTACCGACAGGCACTTGAAAGTGCCAAGCGGTTAAACCATAACCATCATTACTCTTAAAATAATGTTCAATAACTTGTTTTTTAAAATCGAATGGATATTTTTTGGCCATAATTTTGTTCCCAAAAGTAGATTTAAACAATCCAACTTTTGGGGGGCAGTTCATTAAAGCGAATTCCCTAACAACCCACGCTTTGGCTGCAGAATGTGGCCTTCGGCTACCCAACGCCGTCGCTCGGTCTTAACGCACCGTTTGTGGACGCGCTCCAAGCGCACCACAAACTCGCCAAACATCCCTGTTTGGCGTGCTAACCTCACTCTGTTGTCGGCACATTCTGACGCCGGAATAAGACAAACAATATAACCATCGTTTTTGGAAGATATTATGTTTTTATAATTATATGATTGATTTTATTTGAATTAAACGCCTATGCGGAGTTAAGGTTGTATTGTACAATACAATTAATCAAAAAAGATTTCTAAACCGCCTACACGGCGTTAAGGAGTTATATAACGATATAGCTTTTTCACCAGTTTTTCTAAACCGCCTACACGGCGTTAAGGGCTAAATGCGCAAAAAGAATATAAATCAATAATTTCTAAACCGCCTACACGGCGTTAAGGTAGAGCTTAAGATTTGATAAATCTTGCTGTATAAAGATAAACAACAATTTCATCTTTGAAAACCCTTTTTTTGAGGTGTTTTATAATTTATTGATTTTATTTAATTTTAAATTATCGTTAAAAAAAGGGTTTGGAGCGGTTAGATTGCTGTTATTAGGGCGCTATTCGTGGTTTTGTTGATTTGTTGTATGTCGGCGCTTTGCTTAGGTTATGTAAGCGGTTGATTTTCCTTGAAAATACAAAAATAAAAACTTCAATAAAATCAATACCTTTCCTGACCGCTTTTTGGATGCAATTACATTGTTTTTTAACAAAAACAATTCACCAAAAACACCTAAGATTATGTTGTCTGTCTTATTCCGGCGTCAGAATGTGCCGACAACAGAGTGAGGTTAGCACGCCAAACAAGAATGTTTGGCGAGTTTGTGCTGCGTCGGGAACGCATCACAAACGGTGCGTTAAGACCGAGCGGCGTCGGACAAATTTGTCTGGAACAAATTTGAACATCTGAGCACAGCGAAGATGGCCTCGTAGAGGCGAGTATCAGGATGATACGAGTAGTGCCGTAGGCCACATTCTGTAGCTAAAGCGTGGGATTGCAAAGGGAATTCGCTTTAATTCCCTTTGCTCGGACGTAGTCACTGTAGCTATTTTATTCACCCAAAGTCAAAACGTCCGAAACCTTGCCGCGCTAAAATAGAACACCAATTTAAACTACAACAGCTCAACTTCAATAAGGCGCTCCCACAGCCTAAGGATTAAGAACTAAGAAATAAAAACCAAGGTACGGTGCAAAGGCCGTAACGGGTGACGCTAGCACTGAGGTTTCTGACGAGGCCATTGTCAGTGTCGACAACGAAGCCATCGCTACCTGCTGAGTCACCCGTCCAATAGTCATAGTTGGTGAAATGTCCATAGCCGTAACTGTACATGTAGCCCCACTCCGTGAAAAGCCCTGCACCTATGTGACGCATGTAACGATTAACAGATGAACTAGGCGTGGCGCCATCTATGCCATTTATACATTGGAAATAACCATCAGGATCTACACCACATTTCGCGTTAGTCAAATCCCTAATCTTAGCAATACGATAGCCCAAACGACTACACCAAGATATATGGTTAGACTGAGTATCTCGTTTATTACCCCGAGTGACGAACCACTGCCTCAACACAAATCCATACCTCTCCTCATTACCACTACCATCCCTACCCACCAACTCAAAGGTCTGCGGCAAAGATGGTGCAATTAGTGCGCTAGGATTATCTGACTCCATCTGAGTTCTATCCGCCATAGGACCCGTTAACAGAACACGTGCGACAACTTTTCCACTATCAGCACTAGGAATCCATGATTCATTAGCTGTTACATTTATCACGGTAGCTGTTATTCCACCACGCGTGACCGGGGGCCAAATCAACTGACTCGCATCAACCCCATCTATGAGTAAATCAAAAAATAAACCATCAGAACCCGTTGTGGGAAAATTAAGATCGTAAGATGACAAACTTATTGACTTAGTTAAAAAACCCTTATCAGGATTCCATATGCTAGTTGGGCCTGCGTAATTACCTGCGCCAAACTTCAGATTCGGCCTTGCGAACTTCGCAAAGTAACAAACACCAGTCCCACTGTCATACGGATTGATATAATACGTCACTGTACTACTACTAAAATTAGTGGTATTAGGAACTCCGTACTGTGTTTGTAAAAACCCTCCTGTACTACTTAATGTTACCTTATAAGGAGCACCACATACACTTAATGTATCACGACGACTTACTGCATTACCATCCTTATCACTAAAACTTACCGATATACTCCCCGTCGCATTAATGCCATTAACACCCTGTCCATCCCCATCATCATCACCCCAATTACCTCGAGTAACTAAGTCATTTAAACTCACTGAATTTGCCCCCGACGGCACCGCCATGTGTATATCATTAAAGGTACTTCCATTGATTAACCTTATCGGATTTGTCGAACTTGAGGTATTCGTCGATGGCGTAAGGGTACTCCCATCCGGCAACTCAATAGCCAATAATGAGTCAATCGTTGTTGCCTTGGTTCGCCCCCCATCAAAGGTTAAATACGGCGCACTACCCTCAATAGCTTTTGATGTGTAAACCGATAACGCCTGCGCATTAAATGAAAAAAGTAATAGTAAGGGTGAAAAGGCCAATGGCGATTTTGATAAAAATATCGACCTTAGTGAAAAAAATAAGAATTTCGCTAAATTCAGCGGTATTAATAAAGCGCCTGAGGGATCTCGATGACTGCAACTTTGATAACCCAAAAGATACACTGAGTAATTACAATACATAACAACCTACCTTTTAAATAAATTTTTTATGGGAATTTCAGGATTGTTACTAAATAATTAGGACTTTTGTCCGGATGAAAGATTGTATTCTGCCACAAAATAAAGAAATAGCCTTTTTTTGTTTATTTTTGTAAGGTTTTATTAATGAAGTAATGTCTTGGAAAACGTCTTTAGAAGTTGTTCGGATTAAAAACCAACAAATAAAAAAATAAATAAAATCAATATATTTTAAATGTTGGGTGGAAAATAAGGCTTTTTTGTTTTGGGTGAATAAAATAGACAATCGCTTTCGTCGCAACAGCGCAACTCAATAAGGCGCCCCAACTACGCGGGGGCGCTATTCTTTGCTATATTGCCCTCTATTTATACCATAACCGCCCCCGCGACCAAGGATTAAGAACTAAGAAATAAAAGCTAAGGTGTAGTGCAAACAGTGTAGGGGCCATAGTATGTGTTGACGGCGCCGTTAACCGAGCTGACAGATAAGAAGTCATTGCTATCTTTTACGTCAATTGTCCAATAGTTGTCGTCGACGAATCCCACATTAGCGTAGTAAGCAACGCGGCCCCACTCAGTGAAAAAACCTGCACCTATGTGACGCATGAAAAAATTAACAGATGAGTTAGGCGTGGCGGCATCTATACCATTTACACATGGAAACATACCATCTACACCACACCTCGCGTTAGTCAAATCCCTGACCCTAGCAAGACGATACCCCAAACTACTACACCAAGATATTTGGTTAGACTGCATACCCTCTTTATAACCCCGATGGGCGAACCACTGCTTTAACACAAATCCATATTTAACCACCACATTACCCCTACTATTCCTACCCTCTAACTCAAAGGTCTGCGGCAAAGAAGGGACAGTTAGAGGACTAGGACTAGCTGAGCTTATCTGAGCACTACTCGCCCTAGGACCGCTTAACTTAACACGTGCAACAATCTTGCCCTTATCAACATAAGGAATCCAACTATCATTAGCTGTTACACTTGTCACCGTAGCCGTTATACCACCACGCGTGACCGGAGGCCACGTCAACTGACTTGCATCAACTCCATCTATAAGTAAATCAAAGAACAATCCATCCGCACCCGTAGTTGGAAAGTTTCGGTCGTAAGATGATGAACTCGTTGACTGAGTTAAAAAACCCTTAGCTGGATTCCATATGTTAGCTGGGCCCGCAAAATCGCCTGTGCCAAAATAAAAATTCGGTCTTGCGAACTTCGCAAAGTAACAAACAGCAGCCCCAGTCACACCATACGGGTTAATATAGTATGTCACCGTCTGACCATTAAAACTGGCTCTATTTGGAACCCCGTACTCTGTTTGTAAATACCCATCAGTACTACTTAAGGTTACCCTATAAGGAGCCTTACATACATCTAATACATCACTACGATTAACGATATTGCCATCTTTATCCGTAAACGATACCGATATATCCCCTGATGCGGTAACTCCATTTACACCCTGCCCATCTCCATCATCATCACCCCAATTACCCTGAGCAATCAAATCATTTATACTGATTGAACTCCGTGACGACGGAACGACCATGGTTATATGACCTAAATTACCCCCCACATACGGTAAACTTATCGGATTTGTCGAACTTGAGGTATTCGTCGATGGTGTAAGGGTACTGCCATCCGGCAACTCAATAGCCAATAATGTGTCAGTCGTTGTTGCCTTGGTTCGCCCCCCATCAAACGTGATATATGGTGCATTCCCCTCAATAGCTTTTGATGTATAAACCGATAACGCCTGCGCATTAAATGAAAAAAGTAATAGTAAGGGTGAAAAGGCCAATGGCGATTTTGATAAAAATATCGACCTTAGTGAAAAAAATAAGAATTTCGCTAAATTCAGCGGTATTAATAAAGCGCCTGAGGGATCTCGATGACTGCAACTTTGATAACCCAAAAGATACACTGAGTAATTACAATACATAACAACCTACCTTTTAAATAAATTTTTTATGGGAATTTCAGGATTGTTACTAAATAATTAGGACTTTTGTCCGGATGAAAGATTGTATTCTGCCACAAAATAAAGAAATAGCCTTTTTTTGTTTATTTTTGTAAAGTTTTGTTAATGAAGTAATGTCTTGGGAAACGTTTTTAGAAGTTATTCGGATTAAAAACCACCAAATAAAAACCTTAATAAAATTAATACCTTTTCTGACCATTTTTTAATAGAAAATAAGGCCCTTTGGGATTGGTGAATGAAATTAATTAGGTGCGGTGGTTTCGGGCGTTTTAGCTTTGGATGAATAAGATAGATCATAGCTTTCGCGCAACAACGCAATCCAATAAGGCACCCCAACTACGCGAGGCGCTGTTCTTTGTTAGGTTAGGTTGTTCTCTATTTACCCATAATCATCCACAGCGACTAAGGTGCGGTGCAAAGGCCAAAATGGCTAAAATTACTACTACTAGGGTCGTTGTCGACTGAACCGTTGGACGGCCGGACAAAGAAACTATAACCATTCTTTATTTCATCCGTCCAGTAGTTAGGTGTGACTAGGTCCGTACCCTCATAATAGCCCACGCGACCCCACTCAGCAGAAAAACCAGCAGCTATGTGACGCATGTAATGATCACCATCACCCGATGGTTGGGCTTCTTCTATTCCTATACATGGAAACGCATTATTTACACCACACCTCTCGTTAGTCAAATCCTTAATCTTTGGCATACGGTAACCCAAACTCCTACACCAAGAGGATTGGTTAGTCTGAGTATCGACTTTACCGCCCCGATGGACGAACCACTGCTTTAACACAAATCCATATCTAACCACCACATTACTGCTACTATCCCTACCCTCTAACTCAAAGGTCTGCGGTAAAGATGGCACAATTAGTGAACTAGGATTTGCTGACTCTATTTGAGCTCTATCCGCCCTAGGACCTCTTAACGTTACCCGTGTTACATGCTGGGATTTATCACGAATCCATCCATCAGCTCGTAAGGGATATCCCGCTGGGTCTCTGAATCTATTATCACGTGGGCTTGTCCAGCTCACTGTCGCACTTATACTACCATTTGTGGCAACAGACCAAGTCAACTGACTTGCATCAACCCCTGCTATATCTAAATCAAAATACAATCCATCAGCACCCGTTGTGGGAAAATTAAGACCATAAGATGACAAACTTGTTGACTGAGTTAAAAAACCCTTCTCTGGATCCCAAATATTAGCTGGGCCAGCGAAACTAGGATTATCATAATTATCGAAACCAGTAGTGTTACCTAATAATAAATTCGGCCTTGCGTAACAAATACCAGCATTGGTATTCGGATTGATATAATACACCACTGAACTGCTACTAAAAATACTGCTATTTGGTACACCATACTGCGTTACTAAACTACCACTTGTACTACTTAATGTCATCTTATAAGGGGCACTGCACATACTTAATGCATCACGACGACTTACTGCATGACCATTCTTATCAATAATCTCTACCGATATACTCCCTGTCGCCGTTACACCATTTGTATCCTGACCATCTCCATCATCATCACCCCAATTACCTTGAGTGATTAAGTCGCTTAAACTTACTGTATTTTCCCCCGACGGCAGCGCCATGTGTATATCATTAAAGGTATTGCCATTGATTAACCTTATCGGATTTGTCGAACTTGAGGTATTCGTCGATGGCGTAATGGTACTCCCATCCGGTAACTCAATAGCTAATAATTTGTCAGTCGTTATTACCTTGGTTCGCCCCCCATCAAAGGTTAAATACGGCGCACTACCCTCAATAGCTTTTGATGTATAAACCGATAACGCTTGCACACTAAACGAAAAAATGAATAACAAGGACGAAAAGGCCAATAGTGATTTGAAAATATCGACTTTAGCGAAAAAACGAAGAATTTCGCTAAATTCAGCGGTATTAATAAAGCGCCTGAGAGATCTCGATGATCTGCAACTTTGATACCCCAAAAGATGCACCGAGTAATTACAATACATAACAACCTACCTTTTAAATAAATTTTTTATGGGAATTTTAGAATTGTTTGCTCGCTTAATGATTCGGACTTTTGTCCGGGTAAAAATTATATTCTGCTAAAAAATAAACAACTAGCTTTTTTGTTGATTTTTTTGTAAAGTTTTGTTAAGAATTTGATTTCTTAGGGGCCGTTTTTGACAGTTGTTTGGATAAAAAAATAAAAACATAAATAAAATCTATATCTTTTATGACCGATTTTTACTATGTTATTTTTTATGGGTTGTCGTGTCGTTGTCTTTTAACTTTGTTTTGAGGGCCAAGTCAGTTGGTGTATAACTAAAATCAAAAACTTTTCGCACTCCAGTCGGGAAGTTGCAACCTAAGATGCATATGTCGCTGATTTAGCCATATCCCCTTACTTTCGTCCTTTTTATCAACAAGCTTGCGTGACAATTTTAGGTTGAAAGTCTTGGTTGATGAATAAGTGCTGTGCTAGTAGTGCTCATTTTACTGTTAGGCATATTATGCCAAGTATTTAATAGATTCCATTCGTTGAATTAACACCACTATCTTAAATTGCATAGCAAACACTTATCCTTACCACCAACTGCTTGGTTATTCTTATTTATTTTATATTCGTCATTAAATAACACCTAATCTTATTGTCCCACTGCCCACCTGTGCAAACGCTGTTCTTTGTTAGATTGTCCTCTATTTGCACCATAACCTCCGCAGTCAAGGGATTAAGGACTATGTACTAAAAGTGGAGGTGTAGAGCAAACAGCATAGGTGCCAACAGACATACTAAGAGCAGTGACATCGCCGAAAGCCGCGTTGACAAAGAACGAGGCATCACTCGACCAGTAGTAGAAGCCAGAAAATCCAACATTATGGTAACCTTTCACGTCGCCCCACTCAGTGAAAAAACCTGCATCTATTCGACGTTGATAATATTCAGTATATGACGACGGCATGGCGCCATCTATGCCATTTATACATGGGAAATAAGGATTTATACCACACTTCGCGTTAGTTAACTCCTTGACCTGTGGCATTTGATAACCTAAAAGACTACACCAAGATAAGTGGTGATACTGAGTATCGTGTACATTACCCCGATTGACGAACCACTGCTTCAACACAAATCCATATTTAACCACCACATTACCGCTACTATCCCTACCCTCTAGCTCAAAAGTCTGCGGCAAAGATGGCACTGTTAGTGGACGAGGATTATCTGACTGTATTTGAGTGCTATCCGGCCTAGGACCGCTTAACGTTACCCGTGTTACATTTTGCGTCCAATTGACTGTAGCTGTTATCCCTTCATGCGAAACCGGAGACCACGTCAACTGACTCGCATCGATTCCACCTATATCTAGATCAAAATATAATCCATCTGCACCCGTTGTCGGAAAATTAAGACCGTAAGAGGTAGAATTTGTTGACTGAACTAAAAAACCCTTATCAGGATTCCATATGTTGGATGGGCCGGCAAATTGGTTTTCGCCCCAATTAAGATTCGGCCTTGCGTAACAAACACTAACATCGTTATTCGGATTGATATAATACACTACCGAACTACCACTAAAAGTACTACTATTCGGCACGCCATACTGGGTAACTAGACTTCCACCTGTACTACTTAATTTTATTTTATAAGGGGCATTACAATTATTTAAGGTTTCACTACGACTTACAGTGCGATCATTCTTATCAGTAATATCTACCGATATACTCCCCGTCGCCGTTACACCATTAGCACCCTGACCATCCCCATCATCATCACCCCAATTACCTTGAGTAATTAAGTCATTTAAATTCACTGTATTTACCCCCGACGGCACCGCCATGTGTATATCATTAAAGGTATTGCCATTGATTAACCTTATCGGATTTGTCGAACTTGAGGTATTCGTCGATGGCGTAAGGGTACTCCCATCCGGTAACTCAATAGCCAATAATGTGTCAGTCGTTGTTGCTTTGGTTCGCCCCCCATCAAACGTGATATATGGTGCACTCCCCTCAATAGCTTTTGATGTATAAACCGATAACGCCTGCGCATTAAATGAAAAAAGTAATAGTAAGGGTGAAAAGGCCAATGGCGATTTTGATAAAAATATCGACCTTAGTGAAAAAAATAAGAATTTCGCTAAATTCAGCGGTATTAATAAAGCGCCTGAGGGATCTCGATAACTGCTACTTTGATACCCCAAAAGATACACCGAGTAATTACAATACATAACAACCTACCTTTTAAATAAATTTTTTATGGGAATTTCAGGATTGTTACTCAACAATAAGGACTTTTGTCCGGATGAAAGATTGTATTCTGCCACAAAATAAAGAAACAGCCCTTTTTTGTTTATTTTTGTAAAGTTTTGTTAATGGCATGGTGTCTTGGAAACGTTTTTGGCAGAGGTTTTGGTTAAAAACCACCAAATAAAAACTTGAATAAAATCAATATTTTTCCTGACCGATTTTTGATGGAAAATAATGTCTTTTTTGTTTTGGCGGATGGAATAGGTTGGCTGTAGCTATTTTGAATAGCTAAATCAAAAATGCCCAAAATCACTATCCCCAAACTCAATACTCAATAAAAAATGTCAGAAAAACCATTTATTTTATTCAAGTTTTTATTTGGTTATTTTTAAACCTAGCAAACTACTGTTAATTAAACGCAATTTGCTTAAAGCCCATCACCTTTGTTGGCGGATTAGTTTCGGCGATTTGTTCAATGCGGCTGATGATTTGAATTAGTTTGTCGCCATAATTTGGATCAGTGGCATAATGTGCCGCTTGTAGAGCTTTAGCTGCCGTTCTGGCATCTGGCGCATTGACGACAGCACGATAACGAGGGCTTTGGGTTAATAAATGGATATAGTCAGTCAGTGCATGTTGTTTGCTATTATAGACTCTAAAATCATCTTCGATTTTAATCATTTTATTATTCAAAAATTCTTGCGTGATTAACCGTGTAGAATCCCCACTCCATGATGCGGTTGCTTTGATACCAAAATAGTTATGGCTTGATTGGTTATTTGCGGTTTTGATCTGTTTTTGCCCCCAGCCAGTTTCTAATGCGGCTTGTGCAATAATGACTTCATAAGGAATGCCAGAATTTTTTGCCGCCTGTTTGGCGGGCTCTAGCCAGTCTTTTACAAATTTAACAATGTGTTCTTCCTTATCACCTTTTATTGGTGTTTGTAATGATAATTCATGCGTAGAGCTAGTTTGCTTGGTAGTTTGAGTTTCTTTATGACTACGATAAAGCATTTGCCCCAACGCTTGGGGGGTAATGTTCGATGCGTTATCACTAAATAAAGATTGCGCTAAACGAAGATGTTGCTGAGTGTTACTTGCATTCGATTGTAAATTCACCTTTGTCGATGGCGATGTATTATGAGTTAATTGTTTGGTAATGATGTCGGCTAATCCAAATCCTTTTCCCGCAGCTTGTTGGGCAATTTGTTGATCAAACATGGAAGTAAACAGCTGTGTGGCAGATTGGCTAAATAAGCCGCTTTCAGGCACTGCTTTACGCATGGATTGCATCATCATGTTGATAAACAGTGATTCAAATTGCTTAGCCACTTGTTTAACACTTTCTGATGAACCATTTATTGCACTGCGTTTTAGTTGGTTTAGCCCAGATAAATCATAAGCAAAACGGTTAATTGATTGACCAATTGTATTATTCATAAGCCATATTCTTTAAATTGTTTCAAGCGTTGCGTGTAAACAACCTGCCGATTTCAGTGCTTCAAGAATCGACATTAATTCGGTCGGGTTTGCACCTAATAAGTTGAGTGAATTAATGACATGATTTAAGTCTGTTCCTGCCGCCAAATTGTGTAATGCACCACCACTTTGCTCAATGCCGATTTCTGTTTCAGGTGTTACCACAGTTGCACCACCCGCAAGTGGGGTGTTAGGTTGGCTTACGTTGAGTTTGTTATTCACTACAACAGATAAGTTGCCATGAGCTACCGAACAGTTATCAAGCTGTACTTTTTGATTCATGACAACAACGCCTGTTCGCGTATTGATAACTACTTTGGCAGAAATAGGTGTGCTACCTATTTCTAAATTTTGTATTTTAGATAAAAACTGTACGCGTGCTTGGCTTTCTTTGGGCATTTTTATAGACACTGTGGTGCCATCTAGGGCGACTGCGCTATTTTTTTGTAATCGGTTAATTGCATCGGTTATTTTTAGAGCTCGGGTAAAGTCGAATTGGTTAAGATGCAGGTGGATAGTATCTTGCTCATCTAAACGAGTGGCTAATTCACGTTCAATCGTTGCACCATTAGGTATAGTTGCGCCTGCTGTTTGGTTAACACTGACACTGCTTCCTTTGCTACTTGCCCCCATTCCCCCTACAAAAAGGTTGCCTTGGGCAATGGCATATACTTGATTGTCGGCGCCTTTTAGTGGTGTCATGATTAATGTGCCACCACGCAGACTTTTGGCATTACCGAGCGAAGACACTACAACATCAATTTGTTGTCCAACTCGTGAATAAGACGGCAATTTTGCCGTGACCATGACAGCTGCAACATTTTTTAATTGCATATTGCTGCCCGATGGTACGGTAATACCTAATTGAGATAGCATATTAGTGATACTTTGAATAGTAAAAGGTGTCTGTGATGTTTGATCGCCAGTACCATCTAGCCCGACAACAATACCGTAACCGACTAGCGCGTTTTCCCTTACGCCTTGAATGGTAACTAAATCGCGAATGCGTTCAGCATAGCTTGCTGGGACGATTAATATCATCATAAAGATAAAACAAACAAAAATACGCAACTTTTTTAGCATAATGATACTCATTAAAAAGGGGACAGATTTAAAAATAGGCGTTGTAGCCAGCCCATCGTTTGTGCTTCATCGATATACCCATTACCAACATATTCAATACGTGCATCAGCAACTTGAGTCGAGATAACAGTATTATTGCCGTTAATGGTTCTTGGATTAACAATACCAGAAAAGCGAATAAATTCGGTGCCTTGATTAATTGCTATCTGCTTTTCACCAATAACCTTTAAATTGCCGTTGATCATGACATCTTGAACGGTGACGGTAATGGTACCATTAAAGGTGTTTTTTGCATTAGCGCCTCCAGCCCCTTTAAAGTCATTGCCGCCAGACATTTCGGTATTGGCTTTGCCTCTTCCGACTAAGCCATCTAAAAATTTAGGCACTGTTTTTACACCTAAATTCACCGAACCATTTCGTCCTGCATTAACCGATGAGCTTTTACTTGCGCTGACGTTTTCTTGTAAAACGATAGTTAATACATCACCAATATTACGCGGACGGCGATCTTCAAACATAGGCTGATAGCCAAAACTCGTGGGCTGAGCAGCCTGATAAATTGATCCGCTGGTGTTCACAATTTCAGGCATTTGCGGAACAATACTCGTTTGCCCATCAACCAATGCTTTTTTAGGTAATTGAGCACAACCGATTAGGCACAATGCAATGAGAATATAAAAATATTTCAATATGCTTATCATGTTGTTAACTTTATAGTTGATTTAAGCGTTGTAGCATTTGATCGGATGCTGAGATCGCTTTGCTGTTAATTTCGTAAGCACGTTGGACTTGAATCATATTCACCAACTCTTCAGCAACATTAACGTTAGAGGTTTCGGTATAACCTTGATATAACAAACCTGCACCATTTAACCCTGGGGTGTTTTCGGTTGGTGAGCCTGAGCTTTCAGTTTCTAAATAAAGATTTTCGCCCATGCTTTCAAGACCTGTTTCATTAATGAAAGTATGTAATGTTAATTGACCAACTTGTACTTGAGCTGATTGGTTGGCTAGGGTTACATTAACGATACCATCACGGGCAACGGTCATTTTGATGGCATTGGCTGGAATATTGATTGTTGGCTGTATTTCATATCCAGATGCGGTAACAAGTTGACCATTTTGGTTAACCTGAAATGCACCACTACGAGTATAAGCTTGTGTGCCATCGGGTAGTAGCACTTGGAAAAAACCTTGTCCATTAATAGCTATATCACTGCTGTTATCGGTTAATTCTAAATTCCCTTGGCTGTGAACCCGCTCTGTTGCAACAGGACGCACGCCAGTACCAATTTGTAATCCAGACGGTAATGTTGTTTGTTCTGAAGACTGAGCACCGGGTTGGCGAATGGTTTGATATAATAAGTCTTCAAATACTGCTCGTTGTCGTTTAAAACCGCTGGTGCTGACATTAGCTAAATTATTAGAGATGATATCCATATTCATTTGTTGTGCCGTTAATCCCGTTTTGGCAATCCATAATGATTTAATCATTGTTATTCCTTTTTATGAAAGTGATAAAATTTGATTCGCTTTTTGTGCATTTTCGTCAGCAGTGATAATTTGTTTCATCTGCATTTCAAATTGACGAGAATGGCTAATTAAATCCACCATCGCCGTAACAGGGTTAACATTACTGCCCTCTAATACGCCCGACATGAGTTTTGCTTTTGGGTTATCTTCTAATGTTGTACCTCGTGCATTACGAGCTTCTTCAGTTAATTGAAAAAAACCGTTGTCCCCACGTATTACTTCATGGCGCTCAAGATGTACTTTTTTGATTTTTCCTACTTGAGCAATAGTAGTCGGTTTATCGCCTGCTCCCAATGCGGAAAGAGTTCCATCACTACTTATACTCACTTTAGATTGTTGAGGAACCGTTAAAACACCATTGTCGCCAATTAATGGATAGCCTTGAACATTGAGTCCGCCGTTTGCATCAATCTGGATTGCACCATTGCGAGTATAAGCTTCACTGCCGTCGGCTAATTGTACCGCTAGCCAATGATTTTCTTCTAAAGCGACATCCATATTCCGTCCGGTATAATTAAATGCCCCCATAGTCGAATCAAAAGTTGGAGTGGTTGCAGCGACCATCGTTCGTGTCGCCATACCATTGCCCACTATAGGTACCGCTTTCATCGCGGTTAACTGTGCTCTAAATCCCGAAGTCGATACATTAGCTAAATTATGTGTTGTTATCGATTGCTGATTGAGCGTTTGCCTCGCAGCTGACATTGCCGTATAAATAACCCTATCCATAAATAACCCTTAAATTAACGCAAATTAACTAACGTATTTAGGATCTGATCCTGTGTTTTAATTGTTTGTGAATTAGATTGGTAATTACGCTGAGCAACAATCATATTTACTAATTCTTGACTCATATCAACATTTGACGATTCAAGCGCTCCACTAGCTAATGAACCAAATGTACCAGACTTGGCAACCCCTAAGACTTCACCACCCGATTTTATGGTTGATCGCCAATTGTTGTTACCTGCTGATTCTAATCCGTTAATATTGGCAAAATCCGCCATAGCAATTTGACCTAATAACATGGTTTGTTGATTTGAATAAACACCATAAATTGAGCCGTCGTCATTAATGCTGTAACCAATTAAATCACCCGGTGCATAACCATCAACTATTGGTGTTTTAATACTGCCCATTTCTTTACCCATATTTTGTTGAGAGCTGTTTGCCAAGGATAAAGTGAAGGTGTTATTTGCAGATCCATTTAACCCATTAATGTTAATAGTCATTTCAGGATCACTAATTAATTTTCCTGATGCGTCAAACTCCATTTGGCCAATTGTTTGTAAACTGCCATTAGGATCACTACTATCAAGACAATGGACATCCCATTGGTTATCAGCCGTTTTTACATAAAAAAGCTGAACATTACGTTGGTTACCTAAGGAGTCATAAGTTGTAATCGTTGTAGAATAATTAAATGTGTCTGCATCAAGGGCATTGACGGGTTGTTTTGTTGGTACTTTGCTATTTGAATTTAAATTGGTTTGCAAAGTCGCTTTTGTTGTTGCTGAAGCATTCAACATTTCTTGTGAAATTTTTAGTGGCCCTGGAGCTGCACCTTGTTGTACTTGGGGTGGTGTACCTGTTGCAAGGTATCCTGTCAATTGCAGTCCATCTGCCGAAATAATATTCCGTTCAGCGTCTAACTGAAATTGACCATTGCGAGTATAGTAAATTTGTCCACTGCTATCTACTAAACGGAAAAAACCATTACCAGAAATTGCAACATCTAAACTGTTGTTAGTTGTGGTGGTTATGCCATCATTGAAATTTTGCATTACGCTAGCGACTTTTACGCCCATGCCTACTTTTGAACCAGCATACATATCAGCAAATGAGATACTCGCGCTTTTAAACCCAACGGTTGCGGAATTAGCGATATTATTACCAATGACATCTAATTGTTTTGATGCCGCATTCATGCCACTTACTGCTTGAGAAAATCCCATGTGAACTTTATCTCCTCTAAAGAATTTGACGCACTTCGTCAATACTAATTGAACCGAGTATTCCTAAATCTAGTAATACTTTATTATTAACTTTGCTATTGATAACACCATATACCACTGAATAAGATAATGATGTTGATGATACCTTTTGCCCGTCGTAACTGGCATTAACTGAAAAAGTATAGCTGCCGTCTGGTGCGAGTGTGCCATCTGTGAGCATGCCGTCCCATGTGAAAGAGCTTACCCCTGCTGGGATTGCGCCTAAATCAACTTCGCGGACCACATTGCCATTTTTGTCTTGGATAGTGATAATCACTGAATCTGCATCACGAACTAATTCGAATCCAAATGGGGTTGTGATGGTTTCTTTTTCAGTATCTGCCCCATCGTGCTCTGTAGTTGCCACTAAAATTTTGTTACCTGGTACCATGACCCCTTTACCAATCATGTTGCTGGCATTAACCGATAAGCTGTCATCGATCTGTCCTGAAACCATTCCTAACGTGGTATTAAGTCGCTCTATACCAGCTAAAGTATTAATTTGTGCTAGTTGTGATGTTAACTGGCTATTATCCATTGGGTTAGTCGGGTCTTGATTTTTCATCTGGGCGATAAGTAGTGTTAAGAAGTTATCTTGTAACTCTTTGCTCGAATTGCCATCCGATGAGCTTTTTTGAATTGCTTGCGCACTTTTTACTCCAGATGATTGTGAAACAGCAACATTAGCTATACCCATAAGTTATCCCTTTTTATTGCCCTAATGTGAGAGTTTTTAACATTAAATTTTTTGCCGTATTAATCACTTCGACATTTGCTTGATAACTACGTGATGCTGAAATGGTGTTCACCATTTCAGCAACTACATCGACATTAGGCTTTTGAATATAGCCTTTTGCATCGGCCAAAGGATGATTAGGTTCATAAACTAAATTCATTGGTGCGGGATCTTCAATCACTTGCGAAACTTTAACGCCAGCCACTTGATTTGAATACCCATTATCATCAACCTGAAAAACCACTTGCTTAGCACGATAAGCCTCACCTGAAGTGCTTGTGATACTATCCGCATTGGCTAAATTACTGGCACTGACATTCATGCGTTGGGTTTGCGCCATTAACGCTGACCCCGAAATGGCTAAAATAGAAAAACTCATTATTATTATCCTTGCTGTAACACCGATATTACATTTTTAAATTGCTCACCTAAAAAGGTTAAATTGCTTTGGTAATGAATACTATTGTCAATAAATGAGGTACGTTCTTGATCCATTTCGACTGTATTACCATCAGCCGATGCTTGATAAGGAATACGATAAAGTATATTTTGATTAGGTGCGATTGGTGCTTTTATCTGGATATGGCGATTGGAGGTAGTATTCAATCTAACATGATTAATGCTAGCCTGATTATTAAGCGCTTTACTTAACTCAGCATTAAAATCAATATCTCGAGCCTGATAATTAGGCGTATCGCTGTTTGCAATATTTGCCGCTAATATATTTTGTCGCATTGCACGTATATTTAATGCTTGCTGGTGAAAATTAACCCATGTATCCAATTTATCAAACATAAAATCGTCTCACTTTTTTTGATAATTAGGATTTTAAGCGAATCAAAAAAAAGTCATTGAGAAAATAACGATAAAAATTGCCCTTATTTCAAGATTCATTTCATGTAATCATAAAGTAAAATCAATTTATGAATAATTCCAAATAAGTAGACATGATTAAAACTGTAAAATTAATACTGGCCATTTTTATGCTTTTTAGCTGGAATACAGGTTTAGCTAATCCACTTGATAAGCAGATAAATAATTTAATATCTCAACAATTTAACTATGAAGTCGATAATATTGTAATTACTTATCCTACCGCTAAACCTAAATTAGATTGCGATACACCAGTGCTTGCGTTATTGAATAAAAAAAAGCAGTGGGGCAACATGACGATTAGTGCTCAATGTGATAATAAGAAAAAATTTATCCAAATTCATGTTGCTGTTATAGGTAACTATATTGTAGCTAAGCAAACAATACATGCAGGAACAGTAATTAGCAAAGATAACATACGCATTCAATCCGGTCGGCTAGATAAAATATCTTCTGCGGTTATTGTCAATGAAGTTGATGCCCTTAATCATATCGCTTTACGAAATATCAATCCGGGTGAACCAATAAAAACAACAATGCTCCAAAACAGTTGGCTGGTAAAAGCAGGACAAATAATTAAAGTAATAATTCGTGGTGGGGGTTATGAGGTAGCGACTAGTGGAAAAACACTTGGCAATGCCGCATTAAACGAGAAGATTAGAGTTAAACTAAATTCTAACAAAATTGTTGAAGGTACGTTGACTCACCAAGGAGTCATAATTTTCAATAAATAATATTAATGATTTTTTTATTATTGCCGATAATAAGACTAAACAAATCACTTAAATCGTAAATTTGATTAAAGGTATTTTATGAGTATAGATGCAACAAAATCCGTTAGAACCATATCAAGACTACTTAACTGTGATGTAGTCAATGAACAACAAAAAAATCCGACTGCATCTGTACCCCCCCAAAACAGTGCCAATATCAGTACTAACGTGAGTATAACTCAAAATTCAATGGATCTTTTACATTCAACTGACAAAGATATTGATGTGGAAAAAATTGAAAAAATAAAACAAGCCATTACCAACGGTACATTGGCTATTGATACCAATAAAATTGCAGATAAATTAATTAAACAATTGCTACAACATATTTGAAGATAAGTCAGAATTACAGGAATACAAAAATGTTAGAACTCAATAACATCCTAAACAAAATAACAGAAATGTTACAAACACTTTCAGAAATTCTGCAAACAGAGCAAAAAATATTAATTGAAAATAGCCTAACAAATCAGTTAAGTGAAATTATTAATAAAAAAAGTCAGTTACTAATTCAATTAAAGTTACTGGATGAAAACCGCATAAAGTTAAGTAAACAATTTAATATTCAACCACCTTATAAAGACAATCCAACAATTGCAGCACATTGGCTATCAATCACTGATACAACAAAACTACTATCAAAAATAAATCGTGATAACGGATTAATTATTCAAAATCGTATGAATATAACCCAGCAATCGATCAATTATCTTAAAGGTATAAATAGTCCTACTGTTTATACCAATAATGGCTATCAAAAAACCGACGTTATCTCGTCAAAACGAGCTAAAGTTTAAAGAGAATTGATATTTGTTTTCGGTAAAGCTGATAAATACCCCAAAAATGCCCTCTTATTAAGCCAATAACTCGTTAGTAATTAGTTCATACTGTTAGCATTGTAAATATTAATCAAACTATGCAGTTTTATTTAATTTCATCATGGCTGACGATAATGATCTAGATAAAAGCGAACATCCCACCGATAGCAAAATAAAAAAGGCTAAAGAAAAGGGGCAGATCCCTCGATCTCGCGAATTAACTTCGTTGTTAATCTTGTTAATAGGTATCACTTTATTTGAGTTTTTGGGCTCACACTTAGTTAACCAGTTAATCGCAGTCATAAGAACAGCAATAACAGTTTCGTATAAAACAAGTGATGATAAATTACTCGTCTTTAATTTAGTTGACTTGTTAACCAAGGGTTTTTGGTCAATAGTCCCAATTTTTTTTGGTTTGGTTATTGTTGCTATATTCGCGCCACTTTGTGTAGGTGGTTTACTATTTAGCTTTCAATCAATTAAGCCAAATTTTAAAAAACTAAATCCAATATCTGGATTTGGCAGAATATTTAGTACTAAAGTTTTTTCTGAATTGTTAAAAAGTATACTTAAAGTGATGTTAATTGCTATGACTTCAACATGGTTTTTAATGCACCATTTCCCTAATATGCTTTCGTTACCACATATGTATTTTAATAATGCTTTAGCTAAAGCAATACAGTTAGTCATTCTTTGTGGAATGCTAAGCGTTATATCGTTAATACCTATGGTGGGATTTGATATTTTTTATCAAATTTGGAGTAATTTAAAAAAATTAAAAATGTCAAAACAAGAGATCAAAGATGAATTTAAAGAGCAAGAGGGAAACCCACAAATTAAAGGGCGAATTCGCCAAATGCAACAAGCGATCGCTAGACGAAGAATGATGAAAGATATTACTAAAGCCAATGTTATTGTTACTAATCCAACTCATTATGCCGTTGCTTTGCAATATGATGAAAAAACAATGATGGCACCAAAGTTATTGGCAAAAGGTACTGACAAACTTGCACTGCGCATTAAAGAAATAGCTAGTGAACATGACATTCCCCAATTAGAAGCACCTCCGCTTGCACGAGCTTTATATCGCCACGGCGAAATAGGTGAAACAATTCCAACCGAACTATATGCCGCTGTTGCTCAAATCTTAGCTTGGGTATATCAATTAAAACATTGGCATAAATATGGTGGGAATAAACCAGTAAAACCTAATAATTTACCCGTACCAGAGTCACTATCCGTAAATAAATAAAGGCAATAACTAATCTTATGATTAAATCTAAACTACTTAATTTATTATCAATTAATACATTAAAAAATGGTCACTATCAGATATTAGCTGGACCAATGCTCATTTTATTGATTCTTTCAATGATGGTATTACCTTTGCCAGCATTTATTTTGGATCTGTTTTTTACGTTTAATATTGCTTTATCAATTATTATATTAATTGTGGCATTATTTACTAAACGAGTGCTTGATTTTGCAGCATTTCCAACCGTTTTATTATTTGCAACTTTATTAAGGTTATCATTAAACGTTGCCTCTACACGAGTCGTTTTATTAAAAGGGCATACAGGTAGCGCTGCTGCTGGACGGGTGATTGAAGCTTTTGGGCACTTTTTAGTTGGCGGTAATTTTGCTATTGGTATTGTGGTATTTATTATTTTGGTCATTATTAACTTTATGGTCATCACCAAAGGTGCAGGCAGGATAGCCGAAGTAGGAGCACGCTTTGCATTAGATGGCATGCCAGGTAAACAAATGGCAATCGATGCCGATCTTAATGCAGGTTTAATTGGTGAAGATGAGGCCAAAGCTCGTCGTACAGAAGTCACTCAAGAAGCTGACTTTTATGGTTCAATGGATGGTGCCAGTAAATTTGTACGTGGAGATGCAATTGCCGGATTACTTATCATGGCAATTACCATTATTGGCGGTTTATTGGTAGGAGTTATGCAACATGATATGGCTCTTTCTGATGCGAGTAAAACCTATGTGTTGCTGACTATTGGCGATGGATTAGTTGCACAAATACCATCACTGATTATTTCAACGGCAGCAGGAGTTATTGTGACTCGAGTCACATCACAAGACAATGTCAGTGAGCAGATGCTCAAGCAGTTATTTAATAATCCACAAGTTTTGATTTTAACCGCTGTTGTAATTGGTTTACTTGGGCTAATTCCCGGCATGCCAAATTTAGTATTTTTACTGTTCACAGCTTTTTTATCTATTATTGCTTGGTGGCTAACTAAACAGAAAAAAACAGAACAGACAACCACACCCAAACAAGCTAATGTGCAAGCAACCACGCCGGCCAATATAGAAGCGACATGGTCTGATGTTAATATTGAAGATATATTAGCAATGGAAGTGGGTTATGGATTAATTCCAATGGTCGATCAAACTCAAAACGGTGAGTTGTTAGGGCGAATTCGTAGTTTACGCAAAAAATTTGCGCAAACATTGGGTTTTTTACCCCCTCAGGTGCATATAAGAGACAATCTTTCGTTAGCGCCTTATCAATATAAAATATTTATCAAAGGTGGCGAAATAGGCAACGGGGAAATTGTTAATAACAAATGGTTAGCCATTAATCCGGGTAATGTAACAGAAACCATTGAGGGTATTGCAACGACTGAACCCGCTTTTGGATTGCCTGCAATTTGGATAGATGAAAACGATAAAGAAAATGCTCAAATATTGGGATATACCGTTGTAGATACAAGTACTATGATCGCTACTCATTTTAATCATTTACTACAACAATTTGCTGGCGATTTGTTAGGGCGCTTAGAAACCCAAGAACTTCTCGACAGAATAAAACAAGATATTCCTAAATTAGTGGAAGACTTTATTCCTGGCGTTGTGACATTAACCACTTTTCATAAAATTTTACAAAACCTGATCGCCGAAAAAGTATCAATTAGAGATATGCGAACTATCATTGAAACAATCTGCGAGCATGCACCAACCCAAAATGACGCTTATCAATTACTAAGTATAGTTAGAATAGCATTAGGTAGAGTGATTACACAGCAATGGTTCCCGGGCTATGCTCCAATTAATGTCATAGGGTTAAATATCAATTTAGAACGTTTGTTATTACAAGCGCTGCAAAATACCAGTAATTTTGAACCGGGACTTGCCGAACACATTATTGAACAAATTAGACAAGCCATCAATCAACAAGATACCATCGGTGCTCCACCAGTATTACTAGTGAATCATGCATTAAGACCGATGTTATCGCAATTTTTAAGACCGAACTTTCCTCAATTAGCCGTGCTATCGAATTTAGAAATTACCGATAATCGAGAGATAAAAGTTAGCACGCAAATTGGTGCTCAATAGTTCCTTATTGTAAAAGAGCCTATTGCACTTTACCCAATTTTTACCCTTTTTTTGAGTCTATTTTAATATCAATAATAATCAATATGTTAAAATCATCAAAAAAAGGGTTAGAAATTTAAAAATCGGGAACTGTTGCGGTTTGGCTTAGTCCATAGCTATTAAATGTGCCTTGTACTGGCTCTAGGCATTTTTCTTGCTTTATCCACAAAATAAATTTTTGCCCTGTACTTTTACTATGCAAATGAAAGTGTGGATATTGCAAATGAACGCTTCCCCACTTTTCAATCATTTTATTTTTTACTTCAGGCGTCCATTTTCCTTGTGCTGTTAATCGTTGTTCGGCACGCCTTAATGCACTTTGACCTTTAGGGTTAACTCGGCTAAAACGTAAATAGCCTTTTATCGTCGTTGGTACTGTAGTGATAGACATCAATAAAGCATAATCACTAATTGTCGATTTTTGCTGTATATCTGCTTTAAGGTTTTGCAGTTCCTGCTCGGTGCCCAATAGGCGAATCACTCCGCCTAATGTTCGGTGCACATGGTAACAAGGAAAGCTAATTGCGATATTTCCTTGGTGATTGACCAAAATTTGGTGTAGTGATTGCATCACTTGATTCATCACATCCACTTCGGTTATCTCAATTTGCGAAATCGCTCGCAACTCTAAATAATGTGAGTGCATCTTATTTACTCCTTACCGCTGGCACCAAAGACACCACCACGAATTAATACCGCAATTACATAATGTTGCTGATCAAGCGATGGTTTTTCACCTTTTAAAATCCAATTATCAAATAAGGTATAAAAATCTAATTTCTGTTTTGGTTGGCGGAAAGCATGTCCCATTGAAGTAACCGAGCCATACGGTTCTATTGCTATTGGAAATTGTGCATTCTCTTCATACCAAGTATCGATGGTTCGAATTGCATTACTGACTTTTTGTGAATGCATAGCAGCTTGTTTGTTCTTCTCATACAATACTTTACTTTTAGTTTTGCCAGTATCTAGAATTAATTCTTGTGACGGGTAAACTTCTTGACCTAAGCCCATTTTCAGTTTGGCTTCAACGTTAAAAATCACAAACTCTTCACCGGATAATCCTGCTTCAATCAGTTTAGCAAGATCATTCACCGATTTATCATCATAATCAAATGCATTAAGCTGGTATTGTTTGACATCGCTGACTTCAATGAATGGTTTTTTATCATTTTTTCGAGTAACTGAAAGGCTAATTTGCTCCGCGGTCATACGATTACGCCATAACCAACGACCATTTAAAATATTAATGGCATAACGCTTAGCTAGAGCTATCATTCCTTGCGTTTGAATATAATCCTGCGTTGTTTTTTCTAGTTCTTTTTGATATTCGATATCATTACACACGGAAGGTTTACCTAAAAATGGCAACACTTTGCAGCTCCATGTCACAACCAAAGTATCTTTATCAGCATCTAACGCAGCAACATCAACTGTTTGTAAATTTGGCTTTTGTATTTCAGCATCTAATTTGGTTGGATCGTTTGCAACTGCATTTTTAAGACGATTTGAAATAGTGCCTCGCACTGATTTTTCAGTGACTACAACAGGAGATAATTTAGTGGCATCTGCATTATCTTGCTGTGCAAAAATCGCATCAGAAATATCAAAACTACGTTCAAAAGCAAGTACGCTGGCGGTGGTGATTTTATCTTTACTCATAATGTATTCCTTATTCTATAATTTTCTAAATTTACTTAATTGGTTTCTTGATTGATAATATAAATTTCTGCATCATTAGATTGCAATTTACTGCAGTTATAACGCCAAAAAGCCTGTGATAAATTCTCTTTCAAGCGTAAAGGAAAGACCCATTTACCGAGCCCATAAATACACTCCACAAATTGCGTAGCATGCTCATTACTGCGCGCATGTTCAACCTTACCCGCTGAAAATAACGGTGAAATAGCTTGATAACCCAAATGTAAAGGCACAAGCCAACCGCGACCTTGTTTAACTGATGTAGTTTGCCAGTGATCTTTTTCTTGAGGATAATGATGTAACATTGCGGTTTCAATCAAGGCATCAAGCGCTGTAGCATTAGGATCTTGTTGCTGTAATTCAGCAGTGATATCTTGTAAATCTTGTGGTGCTTCAACTAAAACAAATGCGGGTAATAGTGCATTGATTAAGTTTTTATTTGATTCTGATGCAGAATATAGTGCGACTGATTCAATATCGACAACGTGCCCACCAGCAACACGTTGCTGGTAAAGTTTTTGTTTCATCTGTTGGATGAATGCTTGCTGCTCATCTGCATCATCTAATGTTTCACGATCTTCAATTTTTACCTCAACAAGTAATGAAACATCTAGATGAACTCGCCCTTCTTCAATAATTGAACGAGTACTACCATTTTTAGCTAGTGGATTGCGTGTTAATCGAAAAGTATAATCCGCATAGTTGTTTGGTCGATAAACTTGTACATCACATTCATGACATGCGATTAACACGCCATCTAAGTAAATAGGATTTTCTGATTCAATTTTACGACTTAAAGCATGAATCGCACCCAAAAACCCCGAAATAGCCGGAAAGCCATACGTTAATGGGCTAGAAATTGCATTGGTATTATGAATTTTGACATGATCAAATAATAAATAATAACGTAATGATGCCATTAAAATATCCCCTCCCTTTTACGTTGACTTGCTTTTACCGCTGCATTAAATTCACGGCGCCATTCGCTAAATTCAGGATCAGCAAATTGCTGTTTAAAATTTTTAAATTTTTCTTTTAAAATAGTTTGAATCCAAAAAGCAAATTGCTTTTCTAATTCTTGTTGCCAATCGCTTTGTTCATATCTTATTTTAAAATCGGTTTCGCCATCCAACATGACTCGTTTTGGATCAAGCCAAAGTTGTTGAGTTAGATTTAGTGAGGATTCCCTACTCCAACCAGCCCTTTTGGTCATTTGGATATGCGCAACGAACTTAAGAATTAATGTTAAGATGACAAAAAAAGCCTCTTTTCTATTGTTTCTCACAACAAAAATATTTTTTTTTGCTTCAACAGTATCAAATAATAACTTAAAACCATATCGACAATAATATTGAAATGAACTATTAAAAATGGTTTCTTGAAAATTTGTAATTGATGGAAACTGAGGTTTTTGAAATTTAGGTGGCATGGAAGGTAACAAAAAATTACGCCCCATTTGACTACCAATAAGTTGGCTTGCATTTTGAGCATTACTGCCACCCAGTTTAACAACGGCTAAATCATGAAAAGAAAAATAAGATTGATACTCAACATCCTTTTTTTTACGTAATTCTCGTGCATTTTTATTTTCTTCCGAAAATCGGGTTTGCACCTTCTGATAAACCAAATAGCACAAAGCACTAGGATGTAGTGGAATCAATAAGCGGTAATTATTTTCATGCTGTGACAAATAAGTTTCTTCACTATTCGGCCAGAAAATTTGCTTATTAAGTTCCGAAGCCTGCGCATCACTCCAATTATCTCTAAGTAACTGCTGAAAATTTTCCAAATAAAGAGTAGATTTATTTTTATCATCAGATAAAGCTTCTTGAACAGCAGGGTGATTATTAATAATAAGCTGTAAAATTGTTATATCATTTTTAACGACTTGGTTTAAAAGCCCAAATATATCTAAAGCCGCAGCACCACTGGCATCAAAAGGCAAAGTGTTCACTGTAGCAGATGATACTAAATTATTCAGATTATTAGGCTTTATCTGTGTATTGTAATTTGCGTTACAAGCCTTCGAGCTCGGGTGAACTCCTTTAGCTATATGGGTAGCAATAAGAAGCCATGAAATACGACGAATAGCTGCATCTTCCATCCACGTTTCAAAATCAAATCGCTTGGCTAACTCATCTAACTTTTGCTGAGCTTCATTAACTGCAACTAAATCACCCGCTTCTTTTGCTTTTTCTAGCTTAGCGGTTTCACTTTTATAATTACTATTATTGGCAAGCCGTTGTTGTAGAAAGTCTAAAATTACCTTTCTTATATCTTGCCAAGAAATATTGTTCATTGGCCCTCCTTATATTTTTTCGAAATTAAAAAGGCTTATATCATTAAATATAAGCCTTTAATTTAATGCTATGCTGCTTTAAATTTTAAGTATAAATTCAATATATTTAAAGCATTACTGTTATACACCCATTCTTTATTGGAATTAAGATATCTATAATTATCTTGTTCAAGCTTTAATTTCTTAACCAAATATTTAATTTCTTTAATTGTCGAAATATTTAGAATTTTCATTAGATCTCGAATTGAATAATATTTAGATTGCGTAGGTAATCCAACAATTAATTCATCATTAGCAGCAGGCGAATCAATAACAAATTTTTGCACTTGATTTAGTAATTCTTTATCAAAAGAAATTTGACGAGGTATAACAAAATATTTATTATTAGACATAGTATTTCTCCTTCATTTATGCCTAGGTTGAAATATGCTCTTATCAAATGACGTAAACATCGGATAAGAGCTTCTTAATATTTGTGAGTAAATCACGAAACAAATATATACGAAAAAAGCGAATAGATCAATAATAAATTAAAAGTAAAATATAATGGGAATGTTATTTTTATAAATTAAGCGTTATTGGCAAATAAAAACCGCCTATGCGGCGGTGGAACTATTAAATTAAAACAAAAATTTAATGTTTCTAAACTGCTTACACAGCAGTGCCATCAAGTATAAAAGAATTCCCTACCTTTTACTAGCAACCATTATTCACCTGACGATATTTTGTCAAAAAGTTTCAGGTAACTATGTGTTTCAGTATAAAAACTGATATTCTTTTATCCTTTCTTTTCATAAAATCCTAAATAAGGATGAAAACACCAACTGCAATTGCGATATAAGCTTACGCTACAAAATTCATTTGCTAAGCGATATGGCGTTTTATTTGGGAAATATTCGGTTACTTTTGCTATGGCTTGCTCGACATTATTAATTAGCCAAGGTTGGATATTAGGATTATCAAATGACCAGTTTTTATATTCAATTATACTATTTTGTGTATCTTCGCAGCGCTCATCTGGTGTTTGCCATGCGATATCTGCATAGCTAAATTGATAATCGCCATCGTCGTCGAGTTGGCAAATATATTCATCTTGTGTCTTATCATTTCCTCTAAATGGCGAAATCGCCTGTAAATGCACACAATGGTGATGAGCTAAGCCTTGTTGCCAATAGCTGGTCACATAATTACTTTTACGGGCATTAATTGCAAAAAGATCTGCCATGACCTTATGTTCTAGTTCGGCGAGAGTCAGCCCATCTTCTGGGCTAGACTGAATACGTGGAACAGCATCAATATTTACTAACTGATGATCAGGAATTAGTTCATTTGTTTTATGGGTTTTCAGCAAGAATAATGGCTTTTCTTCAAAACCTGGTTTAGTAAAACAGGCTTGATCAGTACGATAATTAAATTCAATTGCTTTTAAATTCGATCCTAATATGGCTACATTAGCTTTTTGCGCAATTTTTTGTGGTCGGTGACGCCATACTCGTCCAACTAACTGAATAATAGATCGCATGGATGATGGTTCGACAATTGCCCAATCATAATCGTGATCGCGCCCAACTTCGGTGACTGGCGTGCCTATTACAATAAAGATATGGTTTTCTTTATTGCTACTTTTTATCGCTTGGAGAATTTCGGGTTGGCTAAATAGTGCTTGTTCATCACTGCGATTTAAAATTCTATCGAGCTTTTCTTCTAATTGACTACGTAATAACAGCAGTTGCCGAGCATGATAAACCACGATATGAAAAGCGGTATCATTAGGTAACTTCGTTTGTGCATAAATTTGTTCTGTGAGTAAAATAACATCTTCTGTATGGGCAAAACGCATTAAACCGATACTTACCTTTTTTTGTGATTTTTTATCAATTTGATGATGATCTTGGTGAAATTGATAAGCTTGATCTAATAATTGTTTAGCTAGCACACCATAATTGAATTTTTGATTCTCTGTTTTATTTTCTTGGTAATTTAGTAGATCCAAAATATGCCCTTTACGGCGGATTGCACTTTGTGCTAATTGATGAATGCGCATTGCTACAAATTGTTGATGGTGATCACTAAACGTTTTGGTATCAGCAATTTGTGATATCGACTGTTCATATTCATCAAACCAACCACATACAATGGTATTATCGGCATATTGGTTATTTTGATTCCAAATTTTTCGCCCTGCTTGGTAAGCGTCAAATAATCCAGCAATTAAATCTGGCGTTAAGGTCGCCGATGACAGTAGTACTTTGCTACCAAACAACCCAGTTAAATGCACTAAACGCGCCAGCGCTGGCAAGTCGTGTTGATCAAAATCATCGGGTTCATCTAAAATCAAATCTGAGGTTAACAATCTTAACGTTGGTGCAATATATTTACCGCCTCGGCTACATTCGCTAGCTTGAATAATATGGTCAATTGTACATGTCACAATAGGGGCATAAAGCAATTGTCTTGCTTTACTGTTTTCGATAATGGTGCCTAGTTCACAATCAGCAATACCACTTTCTGCTACATCAATATATTCATCAAGTAACGATTCGATAGATTCACTACCTTGGCTTTCTGAACTTTTTGGAGAATCGTTTTGTTCAATGTCTTCATTACTTAGCTCAAACAAGGTTTTTGTAGCTCGCCCACCCACTAAAATCGCCAGATGTTCATCACTTAAGTGTAATCTTTCTCTTAATGCTTTACCTGTTTGCAACGTTAAAACACGTAATCCCAATGCAATGGTAAAACGCACGCCCCGTTTAGGATTAGAAAGCGCATACATTATTCGCCCATTGGCTAAAGTTTTACCGCAGCCAGTCGATGCCATATTCACGCCAAAAAAGCCACATTCATCAGATATTGGTTGATAACTTTTTGCTAAATCAAAAGCATGATTTTGCCATTGGAATCGTTTTATAGTTGTTCGTTTGGTAAAAGGTTTATGTTGATTGATTGCGGGTAATTCCGTGATTATTTTAGGTAATAAACGAGCAAAGCGGGCTGAAAAATTAGCAACACCGATTAAATGATCATCTAAACGTTGCTTCGCTTTTTTCAGGTAATTGGTATTGGCAATTAAGATTGCTTTATTTTTTTCGGCTTCTTCATTTGCTAAAGATAAACTTGAGTAGTTATGATCAGCCACCATTAAGCTTAAACGCGAAATATGCAATAAAAACTCGTCAATATTAGACAATTGCATTAAGGGAACATGATTTAAGGCTTTGGCTGCATAACGGCTTAGTTTTTTCAGCCAAGGCTGACTTAAGGTAATATCGCTTTTAAGCTGCCAAAAATCGTTGGGTGAAGTGTGTTGACTATGACTATTTTTAACCCATTTATCAATTGCCTTAAATGTTTTATAAAAACTTCGGATAGTTAAACCAGATATATCAAAATCTATTTTCTGTAAATTTTTAATATCCCCCGTTAATGAATCCGGTAAAAACGGCATTCTATGATGCGACACAATGAGCCACTCAATCCATTGTGCCAATAATGGTAACTGCGTAAGATCATTTTTTTCAACTTTGGTAAGCTGCTTGTACCAATTAGGATACTGTTGTTGATATTCAGTAAAATGCGCTAATCGATTAAATAAGGCTTCGTTGGTGGTGCAGTCTTGAATCATTAATAAAAATAATTGCAACGAAATCCATTCATGTCGATAAGGATCAGCCGCCACAGCCGTTACTGCTCGTAATTTAGATTGAAAACCAATTGTTGCTTTACCTAAATCATGAAGTAGTGCCGCTATGGTTGTAATTAATTGAATAGCGGTTGCATATTGCCAACAATTTTCGCTGTCACTGCGTAAAATATTACGTTTAGTACGATTAGTTGGGACTCGTCCCTCTTGATTAAACTGACTGCGATCGCCCACAATCCATAAAAGGTCAGTTAAATTTTTACCATGTGTCCAATAACATGCAACAGCAGTATTTTTTCGTGCAGTTTTGCGTAATAATTTATAAAGCGTTTGTAGCCCTGCTTCGGTCATTGGGCTTTGCCATGTTCGTTCACCACAACGCTCAGCGAACTGATCAATAATGCGACGCGTTTCAGTTAATGCATTCTTTTTGCATTGGCTGACAAGTAAAATATTCATATTTTATCTGCTATCTGTTTTAAAGTATCAATAATCCTATCAAGTGCACCTAATTGAGCAAATTGCGCAATACATGCCATACGAAATTCTTTTTCACTGTCCCCTTGTTTGGCTGATAAAAAGGCTTGAGGTAACACAATGCCATCTTTAATAATATCTGCCGCATCAAACACTAAGCCACCTCGGCGAGTTTTTCCGTGTAAAATAGCCAGCCCATGAGGGAGACCTAACACCCAACAAGCCGTTGCGCCAAGGCCATAGGCTAAATAGTTACCATGATCTAAAAACTGATTAGCGGGATCATGACTTTTGCCTCGTGTGCCTTGTTCTCGTTTAAATTTGTCATCTTGTAAGGTTAATTGATTTGCCATGCCATAAAGACGTTTGCTAATTCGCCCTTCTGCAGCTAAAAGTGCTTGGCTATTATCAACATCGGTAAATTGTTGTGTTGCATCAGTAAGAATATGCGCTAACTGCGTTGTATCAACATCCCAATCAAATTGCGGCCAACACTCACTAATAATATTAAGCCGTGTTTGTTGTAATAATTTAGCCGCTTGTAATCGACGTTTGTCATCAAACCAAAATTGACACCAGCTTTGTAGGTATTCTGTCGGACGATATTCACTTTGTGGCGAGAAAAACTGGCAGGCAAATTCAGATTCAGTAGATGAAAAAAGGGGCGTTCCGCCTCCGCCACAAAAGCCAATCATGACACCTGCCCGTGAAAGCTCTCGGACTGCCGCTTGCGTCAATGATGTACCCGTACCTAATAAAATACAGGTGGTATTTGCTATTGGAATATTCCAATATAACGACTGTTGACCTTGCTCAGTCACATACTCAACTCGTCCACCATTAACCAAAACACGACAATGCTCTAAATAATAAATATTGGCTCGCTTGGAATGCATGATCGTTTTTAGATCAGAAGAATGAATCATATCCATGATGATAACTGATTAAATTAATTGAAATATAGCAAATAAACTAACATTATTTTATATTAAAAACGAGCATTTTATTATCTATTACGAGCAATTGAGTGATTGCAAAGTTATTATATCATGGCAAGGATTTTTAAAGACGAGCATTGCTCGTCTTGGTCTTTTTGTTTATCAATAAAGTTGCTGTAATGGCGTTACAGTTTGTGCCGGATCGTAATTAAGTGCTGCCGTTGTGGCATAGGCAGCATTCATGGTGGTGTCGTAATGTACCTTATATTGAATAGCACTTCGACGCAATATTTTTGACGCTTCAATGGCTGCTCGTCCAGAGGTGGTATTAAGAATATAGCTGTACTCGCCATTTTTTATGTGATCATGGATATTCGGTCGCCCTTCGTTTTCTTTTTTTACAATTTGGCATGGTATATTTGCTTGTTGTAACACTTTTGCCGTGCCGATAGTTGCGTCAATACTAAATCCATGGGCAATTAATCGCTTAGCGACTTCTAACAGCCTTGTTTTATCCTGATCACGAACCGATAATAATGCTTTTCCTGATTTTTTCATATTGGATAAGCTACCAAGTTGCGCTTTAGCAAAGGCTTCAGCAAAAGTTTTACCGATTCCCATCACTTCCCCCGTTGAGCGCATTTCTGGACCTAAGATTGGATCAACACCACTGAATTTATTAAATGGCAATACCACTTCTTTTACCGAATAATAAGCTGGAATCACCTCTTTAGTCACATTTTGCTTGGCAAGCGATTGCCCTGTCATCACGCGAGCGGCAATTTTAGCCAGTGGTAAACCTGTTGCTTTTGAGACAAACGGTACGGTACGTGCTGCACGAGGATTAATTTCAATCAAATAAATTTGGTTATCTTTAATAGCAAATTGTCCATTCATTAAGCCTTTTACATTAAGTTCAAGTGCCAATTGTTTGGCCTGCTGTCGTAGTTTATCTAAAATCTCTACAGTTAAGGTGTGGGTTGGCAGTGAGCAAGCGGAATCACCAGAGTGAATGCCTGCTTGTTCAATATGTTCCATAATGCCACCAATCACAATTTGTTCGCCATCAGCAATCACATCGATATCAACTTCAATGGCATCATCTAAAAAGTGATCGAGTAAAACAGGCGCATTATTTGATTCGCTTACGGCTGTTTTAAAATAACGGCGTAAATCTTGTTCATTATAAACAATTTCCATTGCGCGCCCCCCTAATACATAAGAAGGTCTAACCACTAATGGATAACCTATTTTTTCTGCTTTGATGACTGCCTCATTAATATCAGTCACTGTTGCGTTGACAGGTTGTTTTAATTTCAGTTTATCGACAACTTCTTGAAAGCGTTGACGATCTTCGGCTTTATCGATAGCATCTGGTGAGGTACCAATAATAGGTAGACCTGCGACTTCAAGTGCGCGGGCGAGTTTTAGTGGTGTTTGTCCACCATATTGCACAATAACACCATTTGGCTTTTCAACATGCGCAATCTCAAGCACATCTTCAAGCGTGACTGGCTCAAAATAGAGGCGATCAGAAGTATCATAATCGGTTGACACAGTTTCTGGGTTGCAGTTAACCATAATGGTTTCATAACCATCCTCACGCAGAGCTAATGCCGCATGCACACAGCAATAATCAAACTCGATACCTTGACCAATTCGATTAGGACCACCACCTAGGATCATAATT
Source organism: Gilliamella sp. X-46 (assembly GCF_057063525.1). Classification (NCBI taxonomy): domain Bacteria; kingdom Pseudomonadati; phylum Pseudomonadota; class Gammaproteobacteria; order Orbales; family Orbaceae; genus Gilliamella; species Gilliamella sp. X-46. The sequence continues at coordinate 33,525 of NZ_JBXSQH010000007.1, forward strand.
TTTTTACGGTTAAATTGAGGATTGGCTTCACACTCTTGCTCATAGGTTGAATAAAGGTAAGCAGTATCCGTTGCAAATTCAGCCGCACAGGTATCTACCCGCTTATAAACGGGATGAATATGATATTGATAACGTAAATTGCGAACCGATTGCTCAGTGGTATTAAGTAGTTTGGCAATGCGTAAATCTGAAAAACCTTTACGTTTTAATTGCCATAATGTTTCTGGATCAAGCTGTGCAAGTGACTGCTCTTTTAGCTTGTTTTCAAAACTAACCAGCTCTTCAATTTGCACTAAAAACCAAGGATCTATATTGGTTAATGTAAAAATCTCATCTAAACTCAATCCAGCCCTAAAGGCATCGGCAATATACCATATACGATCGGCGCCCGCTTCTTGGAGTTCATAACGAATTTTGGTGATATTTTTTTCATCGGTATAATCGTCAATTTTAGGATCAAATCCTGAAGCGCCAACCTCAAGCCCTCGCAATGCTTTTTGTAATGATTCTTGAAAAGTACGCCCAATAGCCATGACTTCACCAACCGATTTCATTTGCGTGGTTAAACGATCGTTACAACCAGCAAACTTTTCAAAATTAAAGCGTGGGATTTTAGTGACCACATAATCAATCGACGGTTCAAATGAGGCAGGTGTTTTACCGCCTGTAATATCATTCGATAATTCATCAAGAGTATAGCCAACTGCCAACTTAGCAGCGATTTTAGCAATTGGAAAGCCAGTAGCTTTAGAAGCTAACGCTGATGAACGTGATACTCGCGGATTCATCTCAATAACAATTAATCGCCCGGTTTTAGGATCAACCGAGAATTGTACATTGGAGCCACCAGTTTCAACGCCAATTTCACGCAGTACGGCAATTGATGCATTACGCATGATTTGATACTCTTTGTCCGTCAATGTTTGTGCTGGCGCAACGGTAATTGAATCACCAGTGTGAATGCCCATTGGATCGAAGTTTTCAATTGAGCAAACAATAATACAATTGTCATTTTTGTCTCTCACCACTTCCATTTCGTACTCTTTCCAGCCTATCAATGATTCATCGATGAGCAGTTCATTAGTCGGTGAAAGATCGAGCCCACGGGTACAGATTTCTTCAAATTCTTCTGTGTTATACGCAATTCCGCCCCCCGTTCCTCCCATGGTAAAGGACGGGCGAATAATACAGGGAAAACCAACCTGCTCAAGAACGGCATAAGCTTCTTTAAGCGAATGCGCAATACCTGATCGTGCGGTATCAAGGCCAATTTTTTTCATGGCTTCATCAAACCGTTTGCGATCTTCGGCTTTATCTATAGCATCGGCTGTTGCACCAATCATTTCGACATTAAATTCTTTTAATACGCCTTGCTTTTCGAGCTCTAATGCACAATTTAGCGCTGTTTGCCCACCCATAGTCGGTAAAATAGCATCGGGTCTTTCTTGTTCAATAATCTTGCGAACGGATGTCCAATGAATTGGCTCGATATAAGTTGCATCGGCCATTTCAGGATCCGTCATGATAGTAGCAGGATTGGAGTTAACTAAAATAACGCGATAGCCTTCTTCACGTAGCGCCTTACATGCTTGTGCACCCGAATAATCAAATTCACATGCTTGACCAATAACAATTGGGCCTGCGCCAATAATTAATATACTGTTGATATCTGTTCGCTTAGCCATAATTATTGCTCCTGCTTATAAATTTTAATTAACTCAATAAAGTGATCAAAAAGAGGTGCGGCATCATGTGGCCCTGGACTGGCTTCTGGGTGACCTTGGAAACTAAAAGCTGGTTTGTAATTGTGATGAATACCTTGCAGTGAACCATCAAATAGTGATTTATGAGTGGCTCTTAGATAAGCAGGTAAACTTGTTTCATCTACCGCAAAACCATGATTTTGGGCGGTGATCATCACCCGATTATTTTCAAGATCTTTAACGGGGTGATTTCCGCCATGATGACCAAACTTCATTTTAATTGTTTTTGCCCCACATGCCAGCGCTAAAAGTTGATGGCCTAAGCAGATGCCAAAGATAGGAATGTCAGTATTTAAAAACTGCTTAATAGCCTCAATTGCATAACGGCAAGGAGCTGGATCACCTGGGCCATTAGATAAGAATATGCCATCGGGCTTTAATGCAAGGACTGCTTCTGCTGTCGTTTTGGCTGGTACGACAGTTAATTTACAACCACGCTCAACTAACATGCGCAGGATATTGCGTTTTACGCCAAAATCATAAGCAACAACATGGTATGGTAATTGGTTTTCTGGCATTGGATTAGACGGCAGTCTTGTCCATATGCCTTGAGTCCAAATATAACTTGTTGAACACGTCACTTCTTTAGCTAAATCAAGCCCACTTAATCCTTTAAAATTTATTGCCTGTTGTTTGGCTATTTCGGCTTTTTCAAGTAAAGTCTTTTTATCCGTTGATGTTATTATAACACCATGCTGGGATCCTTTTTCACGCAAGATACGCGTTAAGCGCCGCGTATCAATATCGGCAATGGCAATAACATTATGCTTTTTTAAATAGCTGGAAAGATCGAGTTCGCTTCGATAGTTACTGGCTAATAATGGCAAATCACGAATAATCAACCCTTTTGCATAAACTTGGCTGGATTCGGCATCATCATCATTTGTCCCGACATTACCAATATGAGGGTAAGTCAATGTAACCAATTGTTCACAGTAAGAAGGATCAGTAAGGATTTCTTGATAGCCGGTCATGGAGGTGTTAAATACTACTTCCCCAACAGTGTGTCCATCAGCACCAATCGATTTTCCGATAAATTGCGAACCATCTTGTAACATAAGGAGGGCATAAGTTTGCATGATAAAAAAGACCTTTTGAATAAATTGTCGTTATTTTTGAATATAAATTCAAATTTACTTATCTGTAAGGATACAATAATTGGTCATTTTATTACACTTTTTTGTACAAAAGAAGCAATATTATAAAAATTATCTTAATAAACAAGTCTAATTTTTTAGACATTTCTCAACATAAGCTAAAATATTGGGATTATTATAATGTTTAGCTTGAATTTGCATAATTATTCAAATAGAATCTTTTGAATAATTACGGTTATTAGGAGCAATATTATGCACGGTTTTTATCAGCGCCATTTTTTACGATTACTCGATTTTACCCCTACCGAAATCAATCAATTAATTAATCTTGCCATTGAATTAAAACAAGCCAAACAACAAGGGCAAGAACAACAACATTTGATAGGTAAAAATATCGCGTTAATTTTTGAGAAAGACTCTACCCGTACTCGTTGTGCTTTCGAGGTTGGTGCATTTGATCAAGGTGCGAATGTCACTTATTTAGGACCTAGTGGTAGCCAAATTGGACATAAAGAATCAATTGCAGATACCGCGCGCGTGCTAGGTCGAATGTATGATGGAATTGAATATCGTGGTTATGGTCAAGAAATTGTTGAAACGTTAGCAAAATATGCAGGTGTGCCAGTCTGGAATGGCTTAACGACCGAAGCACATCCAACCCAAATATTAGCCGATTTTATGACAATGAAAGAGCATATAGGAGATCGCCCATTAAGCAGAATTAAATTTGCCTATTTAGGCGATGCTCGGAATAATATGGGAAATTCATTAATGGAAGGTGCAGCTTTAATGGGGATGGAAATTCGATTAGTTGCACCAAAAGCTTGTCAGCCGGAAGCCGAACTTGTGCAAAAGTGCCAAGATATTGCCAAAATAACAGGTGCAAAAATTATCTTAACTGAAGATGTGATTTTGGGCGTTAAAGACGTCGACTTTTTATATACTGATGTATGGGTATCAATGGGTGAGCCTAAGGAAGTTTGGGATGAGCGAGTTAAATTATTAACGCCTTATCAAGTGAATGACAATGTAATCAAACTTACCAATAATCCAAATGTCAAATTTATGCACTGCTTGCCAGCTTTTCATGATATGAATACGACAATGGGTAAACAAATGGCAGCACAATATGGCTTAACCAATGGGCTTGAGGTAACAGATAGCGTATTTGAGTCTGAGCATAGTATTGTATTTGACGAAGCTGAAAACAGGTTACATACCATTAAAGCGGTAATGGTTGCAACATTAACCAAAGACGAATAATATTGTCATAATCAATACAAAGGTGTTTTGTTAAAATAAGCACCTTTCTTTTTGCCGACGTAATGTCGGCATAATTTTATCTAAAAGAATATTGAATCATGACCAAACAAGAGCGCAATACAGATTTTAAAAAATACCTAAAACTGACTAATCCCATTCATTTTTTAGCAGTTGGATTAGGTAGCGGCATGTCACCGATTATGCCGGGTACCATGGGTTCATTAATGGCTATCCCCTTATGGCTTTTGTTTTATGGTTTACAGCCAGCTTTATACTGGATATTTATTTTAGTGACTTTTATTTTTGGTTGTTTTATTTGTCAAAAAACCTCGGATGATACACATACTCACGATTCAGGGCATATCGTTTGGGATGAATTTGTCGGCATGTGGATCACCCTATTTTTTATTCCGCAACTTTCAGTTAGTTGGGTTGCCATAGCTTTCGTGGCATTTAGAGTGTTTGACATGGCAAAACCTTGGCCAATTCGCTGGTTTGATAAACGTGTACCCGGTGGATTTGGCATTATGGTAGATGATGTGATTGCAGCTATCTTTTCATCATTCACCGTTTATGCCACAACATTGATTATTTAAAATGAAATTTTATACTAAAACGAATACTTTCCTGAAAGTTTCGACAAAAAACTAAAACATCTTTTGTGACCAACCTAATTTGGTTGAAAGATTATTAAAGTAATCATAATCTTTGGTATGAATCAAATTAAATTCATACGAAGATCGACGAATAATCACATCTTGTGTTGGTTTGACCGGTAAAATAATTTGGCTATCACAAGCGATATTTAAATCAAGTGCTGTCGTTGGAAATTTAAGATGAATAGGCACATCGCCCTTGATGACCAATGGTCTGACAGCTAATGAATGCGGAAACATTGGTGTAATAATTAATGCGTCTAAATGAGGTGCTAAAATTGGCCCACCCGCCGATAGTGAATAAGCGGTAGAGCCTGTCGGTGTTGCAATAATCAGCCCATCAGCTCGCTGTGAAAACGCATTGCGTTCATTAATGTACACATCATAGTCAATCATGTGGGCAACCGTATTTGGGGTCACAACAATTTCGTTTACGGCAAAACTCGAATTAATTAAATTGCCTTTGTCATAAATAGAAACTTCGAGTAAAAAACGAGGGTCATCGTCATATTTGCCGGCAATCACAGGGCTTAATTGTTCAATCACTTGTTCGTGTGATATGTCGGTTAAAAAACCTAAATTGCCACGATTAACACCGATCACTTTGATTTTATATGGTGATAAATAACGCGCGGAACGTAACATATTGCCATCCCCGCCTACAACAATGGCTAGGTCAGCTTGCTGGCCAATTGTTTCTAACGAGGCGTAATGGCTAACGGGGAATTGGATGTGCTCCGCCAAGCGATCTTCCACTAACACACGAATACCAAGATTAACAAGCCAATCATAAAGCACTTGATGGGTTTCAATTGCTTCTAACTTACGCGGAAGTCCAATTAGACCAATGCATTTAAATGGTGTTTGCATAAAATATCCTTGTAATTTGTTATATAAACACTATGTATTTTTTCGTGACAGGTCAAAAAATTACATATCAATGTACTGATAAGCTTGTAATCATAAAAATTGTCCCCATAATAACCGTTATTCACTAAGTTTTCGACTACATTATTTGGAGTACCTTATGACAGAACAAGATAAAAATACGTCAGAAAATGAAACTAGCATTGACACACCAGCAGAAGATACCATCGAACAAGAAGTAGCGTCACAGCCAAATCTTGAAGAACAATTAAGCGCAAAAGATGCACGCATTGCAGAGCTTGAGCAAGCCTTACAATTGGCGAAAAAAAATGAAAGCGAAGCTATGATTCGTGCACGGGCTGAAATTGATAATGTTCGTAAACGTGTTGAGCAAGATGTTGATAAAGCACGAAAATTTGCACTAGAAAAATTCTCTAATGAATTATTACCGGTTATCGATAATCTAGAACGCGCTTTAGAATCAACAGACAAAGCTAATCCTGAACATAAAGCCACTGTTGAAGGGTTAGAATTGACATTAAAATCATTCTTAGATACGGTCAAAAAATTTGGTATTGAAGTGATTAATACCGAAGATTCACAATTAAATCCCGATGTACATCAAGCGATAAGCATGGTTGAATCACCAGAACATCAATCAGGCCAAATTGTTAATACGATTCAAAAAGGTTATACCTTAAATGGTCGTTTAATTCGTCCTGCGATGGTCATTGTTGCTAAATAATTTAGTTTAAATCAGGTAACCGCCAACCACTTTGGCGGTTAAGTTTATTTATTCCGTTGCTCTTCGCGGGTAAGCTTTTTCATTTTTTGCTCGATTCGTTGACGTTTTAATGGTGAAAGATAATCAACAAAGAGTTTACCTTTTAAGTGATCCATTTCGTGCTGAATACAGATAGCTAATAGCTCGTCGGCGTCAATTTCATAAGGATTACCATGACGATCAAGCGCTTTGATTTTGATTTTTTCAGCCCTCGGTACAAAACCTCGACAATCAGGTACTGATAGGCAACCTTCTTCTATACCGGTTTCACCTTCTTGACTAATGACTTCTGGATTGATAATCACATAAACTTGACTTTTATCTTCTGATACATCAATCACAATAATTTGCTCATGCACATCCACTTGGGTTGCAGCAAGCCCAATACCGTTTTCGTCGTACATGGTTTCGATCATATTATCAATGATCGTTTGTAACTCAGGGGTGAACTGGGTAACAGGTTTAGCAACTTTGCGAAGCCGCTCATCAGGAAAACGTAATACCGGTAAAATAGCCATAAATTATTCGATCTACTCCTCAAATTTCGGGTTTATTCAATCAATTGCTCATTGTAAACATTTATCATACTGATGAATAGTCCTTGTTGGCTATTGCTAGTATTTATCTTATCAATTCAAGATAGTTAAATTATTTAAAATGAGTGCAAAAAGTTATGATGAGTAAATATGAGTTCTTATTACGAATTTCAATGCTTGGACATGGCAAACAAGCTATTTTTAAAAAAATTGGACAACTTTTTGCAAATGATTTACCTGATAAAATACAAAATGTGCCTTTTTTGTTAGATAAGCTGGGCTTATTAGATGTTCAATTAGCGCGTTTTTATGAAACTTCATATCTTCATTTTGAACCAATACTTGAATGGTTAGATTCTCCCAGCTCACAAAAACATCTTATTGCCTATTGTGATAGTGATTATCCGTTGTTACTCAAACAAATCTGCTCTCCGCCTTTGTTACTGTTTGTTTTAGGTAATCGACAGTTATTACATTCTCCTCAACTGGCTATGGTTGGAAGCCGTGAATTTAGTGAATATGGAGCTCAATGGGGGCGATATTTCGCAGGTGAATTGGCTATTAATGGTTTAACCATAACCAGTGGTTTGGCGCTGGGGTTAGATGCAATTTGTCATCGTGGTGCACTTGAGGTGTCGGGTCATACAATTGCGGTGTTAGGTAGTGGTTTAGCAAAGATTGCACCAAGATCAAATTTAAACTTAGCAAATGATATTTTGGCGCAAAATGGTGCAATTGTGTCCGAATTTTTGCCATTTGAAAAGGCTAGATCAGTCTATTTCCCTCGTCGAAATCGAATTATTAGTGGATTAAGTTTAGGTACCTTTGTGGTTGAAGCTTCAGAAAAAAGCGGCTCGTTAATTACTGCGCGCTATGCACTTGAGCAAAATCGCGATGTATTTGCTTTACCGGGTGACATTAATAATGAAAACTGTAGTGGAACACACTATTTAATTAAACAAGGCGCCTATTTAGTTTCTAAACCGGCTGATATTTTAGAGCATTATTGTAGTTATTTATCAGTTGCCAATAACTCGTATAATCAACTAAAAGAAGAACAAAATAATTCTATTTTATATCCTGAAATTTTTGCAGTGATTCATCATCAACCTATTCCGATTGATATGATTGCTCAGCAAATCAATATGTCAATTTCAGAAGTGACGACCAAATTATTAGATATGGAATTAAAAGGGTTAATTAAAACGGTGACTGGTGGTTATATTCGTAATCGAACGCTTTAAAAATAGACTTATTTTGTTAAAAATTTTAGAAAATAATTTATTTATCAATAGAATCCGCCGATACTTATCGGCGGTATGCCTATTTTTATTTATCTTCAATTTCAAGTGCAATTTCAGATAAGATAATACCTGTGTTGTCAGCATAGATAAAATCGCCAGAAAAGAAGGTCACCCCACCAAAATTCACACGAATATCGATTTCACCAACACCTTGATCTTCGGCTCCAACTGGGATGGCTGCAAGTGCTTGAATGCCAATGTCAGCTTCTGCCAAATAATCAACTTGGCGAACTGCACCATAAACAATAATGCCTGCCCATTGATTTTGAATTGCGATATCAATCAGTTCAGCATCAATTAATGCACGACGAACAGAACCTCCACCATCAATCACTAAAATTTTACCTGAGCCATCTGATTGTAAAATTTCGTATAGTAACCCGTTATCTTCAAAACACTTAACTGTTACAGCTTGACCTGAAAATGATGTCACACCACCAAAATTACTAAATATTGGTTCAACTACGTTAACATCTTCAGGGTAATAATCGCAAAGAATTGAAGTATCAAACTCCATCACCTACTCTCCTTTTGCTGTCATTTTTAATTAAATTTAGTATAACGCTAACATTGAGTAAAACGATATTAAATTTAAATAAACGTGAGCTAGCTCAAAATAATACTCAAACAATAAAGTAAATTAGTCAATAAAGCAAGTTTGACCATAGTAATAAAAAAGTATCCCGTCTTTGTGTTAATTAAATTGTAAAACCGAATCAATATGTTTGTTAAATAGTGGTAATGTTGGTATAAATAAACCACTTTCCAAATATAGCCATAAAGTTGATTGGCAAAATTAAGTCTTCACATATAAGACACTATATTATTTTTGCATTTTAAACGTTAATCATGTTTTACTTATTATGTTACTTTTCTAGTTTTACGTTCGATAGCTCTTTAAGAATCGTCTTACTCGACCTTCCCTCAATGCTGCAATAAAAAAACCAAGTGAACCATATATGATCCCCAACAATAAAATCATAAAAACATTGAATAAATTATCAAGTAAGCCTAAGCCCATTTGGTTTACACCTGCAATCATATTGGTTGCCCAAGTTGATGGTAACATTTTGGAAACAATTTGTACCCCAAATGGCATGGCATCAAGTGGCCAAATTGTACCTGATAAATAAAATACTGGTGTTGTCAAAAATGCAAGTGTGAGATAAATCATTTCAGTTTTACGTAAACATTCTGTCAGTAATTTACTTAATCCTAAAACACCAAGTAACAATGGGAATGTCATAATTAGAATTTCAGGTATATTTGCAAGCTGTCGATAACCAAGTACCCAAGGCCACAAACCAAACAGTACAATGGATAAAAATAACCATACCGGTATAAGACCACACAAGCTACCCAATATGACAATTTTTGGTGGTTTACCTTGCGGTAACGAGTTTAATGTAATATTAGTACGTGTTGAGGCAATTAAAAATGAATGTTGCAATAACATTACTAATAAACCCGGAAAGGTAATAGCGGCAAAACTGACACCTGGATTATAAAGTGGTTCTGTTTGACCATTTATTGGCGATAAAATAATATTGATCTGTTTATCTGAAAACCCACTATTACGCATTATTCGAGTATTATATTGAGTTAATATCTGTTGATAGATCCCTTTTATATCGACTTGTATTAAACCATTAGCTAAACGACTTGAAGCATCGCCATATGCAGGTATTGTCACTTCTTCGCCATTTAATAACCGTTTTTCAAAATCTCTTGGAATCGTAAATACCGCAAAAAGTCGGTGATTATTAATATCATCATAAGCTTGCAGAGAGCTCTCATATATAATGGTCTCTATTTTTGAACTGGTATTTAAAGAACGAATTAAACTTCGGCTGGTTGGCGTATGATCTTGATCGATTATCGCAACCGGCAAACTGGTAATAGTGCCATTACTATAAACTAAACTCATCAATGAGACAGACAATAGTAGCAACAACCACATTGGTCTAACTAATAAAAGCAAAAATATTTTTATAAATGAAGACCAAAATATTTTAAGCATCTTGGTGTTTCCTCTTACTGTGAATGTAGTCGTCTTACTAGACGTTTTCTCACTAACACGGTAATAATTATTGGGTAGACCATTAAAATAACACAGGTTTTTAACACTGAAAGATAACTAGAGTGACGTAAAAACAGATCGAACAGCTTATTAAGAGCATAAGTTAATGGTTCTAGTGATGAAATAAACCTTGCAATCCAAGGCATAGATAATTCAGGTACAACAACACCAGAATAAGTTAACGCAAGTCCAACTAAAATACCTATATAAGTATAAGCATCAATAGGGGTTTTAGTAAAAGTGTATAGAAAAATACCAATACTTTGAGCGGCAATCACATAGAAAAATACCACCGTCACCATGGCAAAAGGCGAACCGGATACACGAGCATGAGAAAACAGAACAAGCATCGCAATTTCGAAAATAAGCAACATAGTAAACCAAATGGTATAAGGCGCTAATTTCCCTAAAACAAATGGATAATTAGGGCGAGTCCGCTTTGGTAATTGTGCTAATAGATGAATCGTTGTTGTGACAACAAACAGTTGTAGTAGATGCACGACAGCCGAAAATTGTTGAAAGTACATTGAATTACCACTGGCATTAAACAATCCATCATAATTAAAGTTTACTTTTGCAAGCTTAGGTACTGGTATCCCAATACTAGTTGCCATTGTGCTACGGTATTGGGTATTTAATGCCGCAATTAGGCCAGAATAATCCATAATAGAATATAGCCCAGCACTATAATATAACGCGTTATAATATAGCATTGGGGTTGGCTGCCGACCGGCTAATACATCTGCTTCAAAATTCGGTGGAATATAAAAAATGGCATAAATTTTTGCTTTTTGCAAATCACGTTCAGCCTCAGCAAGCTGGCTATCATAATTGACCAGATTGGCATGTGCTCCAGCATTAAGATCGCGCACGATTTCACGCGATAAAACACTTTTATCATTATCGATATAGCCAACAGGTAGATCAAAAAGTACACCACGATAAAAGATACTACTGATTAATATAAAAATAATTAGCGGTAAGATCCACATTAACCAATGGAAAGTAAACCGCTTAAATATCGCAGGTATTTCAGCGTTAAACGCTTCTTTGAAGCGGTGCCAAAAATCCCAAACTAGTTGTCTAATTTCCATAGTGTGCTCATACCTGCACGTAAACCGGCAATAGGAGTTGTTGGATAAAGTCTAACTTCAAAGGTTTTTAAATCAAAATCACCAGTGGCTCGTGTTGCACGTTTTGTTGCATAATCACCCATGGGTGCAATATAACGAACTTCAGCCTCAACTTCTTTATTACCAAGAGCTGGGACTTCAAGCTTAACATGATCGCCTTTATGAATATTAGGCATAATATTTTCACGAAGATTAAATATAAAGTACGCTTTTGGTAGTTGAATTACAGTCAATAATGGACTATTGGCATTAAATAACTCGCCAACTTCGGCTGGTATTGAACCAACCTCACCGTCAACAGGGGCTTTTACTTGTAAATCATCGTATTGAATTTGTAATTGTTTAAGCTGCTCTTCAGCCTCTTTTAATTTAGCATCATAAATTTCACGTTGTTCAATACGATCACCATTTTTGGCTTGATCTAAATTCGCTTGTGCTGACTGAACTTGTTGAAAGGCTGCATCACGCGTTTTTAATGCATTATCTAAAATCGATTGAGAAACATAACCTTTGGCCGAAATCACTTTGTTACGATCATATTCTTTGGATGCATTATCATAAGCAACTTTAGCTTGTTGAAGTAACGCTTCATAATAGCGAATGCTTTCTTCACGTGTTCCATGTTCAGAAAGTGCAACTTGAGCTCGTGCTTGGTCGCAAGCCGCTTGTGCCGCTTTGACTTGTGCTAATAGCTCTGGACTATCAAGCGTTATTAATATATCGCTTGGTTTTACATCATCACCGCGATTGACGTGTATTACCTGCACACGCCCTTTCGCTTTTGACGAAATACTAACATTAGGTGCATCAACCTCGCCTTGTAATATAAGCTGGCTATTATGTGATCGAATTAGAATTGTCATTGAAATTAAAATAACAATTAACACAATAATAATAAAAATTTTTTTATTCATAAATTTTGCATGGAGTGATAATGATTAGATATGGCCTAAACAATTAGGATGATGGTATGCATTATAGATCTCACATTTATAAATTGTAACGATTACTGTATTACAAATTATACGAAAAGTGCTTTATTTTAATGAATAAAGAAAAATTTTTATTAAAAAAAAAGAATATATCAACACGATCAATAATAAATACAACTATACTCCATTTGAGTTTTAAATATATTTTAATAATAACAAAACATCAATTTAATAGGTTTTGTTTATAAATGATATTCGTTAAAAGAAATAGATAAAAACCTACTTATTTAGTATGATATTTTTAGTTGATTACGATAAGGTTTGAAATTTATGAAAAAAATAATAATTATTGGTGGTGGAGCTGGGGGTTTAGAACTAGCTACAGACCTTGGCGATAAACTAGGAAAAGGCAACCAAGCTGAAATTACACTGATTGATAAAAATAGTTATCACCTATGGAAACCTTTATTACATGAAGTTGCCACTGGTATTTTGAACGAACAAGCTGATAGAATTGACTATGCAAAACAAGGGCAACAACACAATTTCCAATTTAATCAAGGTACGTTTACTAATCTTAATCGTGAAGAAAAACAAATTATTATTGAAAATTTAAATCACGAATCTGTTTCTATTCCATATGATATTTTAGTTATGGCAATAGGCAGTACTTCAAACGATTTTGGTACGCCAGGTGTTAAAGAACATTGTATCTTTTTAGATGATCAAAATGCCGCTATTCGTTTACGTGAAACACTTATTGCAAAATTCTCTAGTTTTTGTTCTATTATTGATGAAGATGAAGCAACAACTGAAGATAAAATTCGTATCGCTATTGTTGGTGGTGGCGCAACTGGTGTTGAATTAGCCTCAGAATTACCTCATATGGTTGAAACATTTGGTGCTTGTGGACGCAATAAAATGTGTTCTGATTTGCTAGATGTATCGGTTATTGAAGCAACTGATCGTATTTTACCTGCGTTACCTGAAAAAACAGCATTAGATATTACCGAAACATTACAAAAACGTGGTATTAATGTGTTAACAAAAACCATGATAACTAAAGCGGAAAGTGATGGCTTTTATCCAAAAGAAGGCGATACCATCAACGCTGATATTATGATCTGGACTGCGGGTGTAAAAGCGCCTGACTATCTAAAAGACATTGCTGGTTTAGAATCAAGCCGTTCTAATCAACTTGTAGTTAAACCGACACTACAAACAACGCGCGATGATGATATTTTTGTTATTGGTGATTGTGCTTACGCAATGCAAGACAGCGGACGAGCCGCTCCTGCTACGGCGCAAGCTGCACATCAGATGGCAAAAATCTGTTATGAAAATATTGTTAACATATTGAATAATAAATCATTGAAATCGTTTAATTATACTGATAATGGAACGATTATTTCTCTACATGATACAGCACAAGGTGTGGTTAAAATTGCAGGCAAACGAGAAATGAATGTTAAAGGATTTTTTGCTTTAACTATTCATCGCCTGTTGTATCGTATGCATCAAGCAAGCTTATTAGGTATTTTCAAAACAATTCGATTTGTTAAAGCTAGTAAAGAGATGTATAAAAATAAATTTGCTTCTATCTTTACTCATCAAGACTAATTTCCCATTTAGATAGCTACTTACAAAACACTATTTTATAAGTAGCTATTTTATTTTATAATTTATAGCATTATTTACAGGCAAAGGTAAATTTAATGCGTTTTATTATATTGTTTATGCTGTCTTTAGTTAGCTTTATTAGTATTGCTAGTTATAAACCTCAAGATGGTGATATTATTTTTCAATCCTCACAATCAAGACAAAGCTTGGCAGTTGAACAAGCTACAAACTCTCCATACAGTCATATGGGAATTATTTTCATTAAAAATGGCAAACCATATGTTTTTGAAGCTGCTAATAAAGTAATTTATACCCCGCTAAATAGTTGGATTGCGCGTGGTAAAAATAAAAAATACATCATAAAACGTTTAAAAAATCACGATTTATCCAATAACGAAATTGCTAAATTAAAGCGAGTCGCAAGTAGTTTTGAAGGCAAACCTTATGATATCTGGTTTGGTTGGGACAATAATTATATCTATTGTTCTGAGTTAATCTGGAAAATTTATGATAAAGCACTTAAATTGAAAATTGGTCAATTACAAACTATCAAAGATTTTAATCTTTCATCACCTGCCGTGAAGCAAAAACTAAAAGAACGTTATGGAAACAAAATTCCTTATCAAGAAACGGTTATTTCACCAGTTTCTATTTTTAATTCCCCCTTGCTGATAACGGTTGACAAACAATGGTGAATTAAAATAATGCTAAACTCTTAACTGGTGAAAAACTTTTACGATATAAATGATTAATACCATGTTCTTTTATTGCCGCTAAATGCGCTTTAGTTGGATAACCTTTATGCTTAGCAAGGCCATATTGTGGATACAACTTATCAAGCTCAACCATCTCACGATCACGTGTAACTTTAGCCAAAATTGAAGCAGCACTAATCTCTGCTACCAATAAATCTCCCTTAATGACTGCTTGAGTTTGAATACCAAAATCAGGACAACGATTACCATCAACTAATACAAAATTAGGTTTAATAGTTAATCCAGATACAGCACGCTGCATTGCTAGCATAGTGGCATGTAATATATTTAATTTATCGATTTCATCCACTGAAGCTCGGGCAATATTCCACGCTAAAGCATCTTGTTGGATTATGTCAAACAGTTGTTCGCGCTTTTTTTCAGTCAATTTTTTAGAGTCAGTTAAGCCTTTAATTGGCTTGTTTGGATCTAAAATGACGGCAGCAGTAACAACATCACCACAAAGTGGACCGCGTCCGACTTCATCGACACCAGCAATTAATGTGGCATCAGGATAGGTAAATTCTAACAACAATGTGCATCCTCTAATACATCAAGCACTGCTTTAGCCGCTTGCTCATCGGCATTACAACGGATTTGTTTATGCAAAGATAAAAATGTCTGTTTTAGCTCAGTATTATCCCCCTCTAACAAAGGAATAATGTGATTCGCGATATTTTCAGGAGTGCAATCTTGCTGTAATAACTCTGGAACCAGGGCTTTACCAGCTAAAATGTTAGGTAAAGAGACATAAGGAGTTTTAATTAATTTTTTAGCGAGCCAAAATGTGAAAGGTTTCATTTTATAACCAACAACCATAGGACATTTGGCTAACATACATTCTAGAGCCACAGTACCAGAGGCTAAAATTGCCGCATCGCTAGCAATCATTGCTTCACGGGCATGGCCATCTAATAATTGTATGTCTAGTTTTGGTGCAACTTCGGCTTTAATCTGTTCAAACTCTTTTCGTCTTTTTTCATTCACTAATGGTACAACAATATGTAAGTCAGGATAACGTTGACGTAATAATTGCGCAGCTTCTAAAAAAGGAGTCGATAATAATGTCACTTCTGCATGGCGACTACCGGGTAATAAAGCTAAACAACGGCAATTTAGTGGCACATCTAATTGTTGACGAATAGCCATTTTATCTGGATTAACTGGAATATCATCAGCCATCTTATGACCAATAAAGCGGCAAGGTACATCAAATTTATCATAAAAAGTTTTTTCAAACGGTAAAAAAGCCAAAATAAGATTGGTATTACGTTTAATTTTGAAAACTCGTTTTTGCTTCCAAGCCCAAACGGAGGGGCTAACGTAATGAATCGTTTTAATACCGGCTTGTTTTAATTTACCTTCTAGGGAAAGATTGAAATCAGGTGCGTCAATACCAATAAATATATCGGGATTAAGTTCAATAAGACGTTTATTGATATCTCGGCGAATAGATAAAATACGACGTAATCGCCCCAATACTTCAACAATGCCCATAACCGATAATTCATCCATTTCATACCAAGCCTTACAACCTTCAGCTTGCATTTTAGGACCTGCTATACCAACAAATTCAATGTTGGGATGATGATTTTTTAGCGCACGAATCAATCCCGAGCCAAGAATATCACCAGAAGTTTCTCCAGCGACTAAGGCAATGGTTAATGGTTTGTTGGTCATTAACGGATAATGCCACGCGTTGAACGGGCAAAAAAGTCAACAAAGAGTTGGGCTTCAGGATATTGTTCGGCAATGGTTGCAATTTCAGATTTAGCTTCGTCCAACGTTAAGCCATTTCGATAAAGGACTTTGTAGCTATTGCGAATCGCCTGTAAGGCATCTTTGCTAAAGCCTCTGCGCTTTAAGCCTTCATAATTTACGCCATGAGGAGTTGCATGATTACCTTGGGCAATAACATAAGGAGGAACGTCTTGCGCAACGCCAGAACAACCGCCAATCATAACATGCGATCCAATCACACAAAATTGATGAACAGCTGTCATGCCACCAACAATGACATAATCGTCTAATTGAACATGTCCACCTAAGGTGGCGTTATTTGCTAAAATACAGTGATTACCAATATAACAATCGTGCGCAACGTGGGCATTAATCATCAATAAATTATCACTACCGACACGAGTTAACTCACCACCTTGAACCGTACCACGGTGAATAGTAACGCTTTCGCGAATCATATTGCGATCGCCAATTTCGGTACGCGTTGGCTCTCCACGATATTTTAAATCTTGGTTTACTTCACCAATTGAGACAAATTGATAAATTTGGTTATCTTTACCAATTTTAGTGTGACCATTGACGACAACGTGTGATTTTAAAAATGTTCCGTCACCAATTTCAACATTTGCACCAATAAAACAAAAAGGCCCAATTTTGACGTTATCGCCGATTTTAGCACCTTTTTCAATGACTGAACTTGGGTGTATTTCTGTTGCCATAGTATTTCCTTAAAACAATTTGGAATATGTAAAATACCAAATGTTATTTACGAGCACACATCATTTCAGCTTCGCAAACTAACTTGCCATCAACGGTTGCAACACCATGGAATAGCGCAATGCCACGACGCTCTTTAATATATTCAACATCCAACACAAGTTGATCACCTGGTACAACAGGACGTTTAAAACGTGCTTTGTCAATTGAAGCGAAGTAATAAAGTTGCCCTGGAGATAACTCTTCAATGCTTTTAAATGCCAAAATTCCTGTAGCTTGTGCCATAGCTTCTAAAATTAATACACCAGGGAAAATCGGTTTATTAGGGAAGTGTCCCTGAAAGAATGGTTCATTTACAGTAACATTTTTTATCGCTTTTAATGTTTTACCTTTTTCGTAACTAAGTACGCGATCAACCATTAAAAATGGATAACGATGAGGTAATAAACTGATAATTTCTTCAATATCAAGGGCATTAAGTTCGGTAGTCAAAATAGCTATCCTTATACATTATTTGCTATAAATTTTATACATTATAACTGATGAAGCCTCTTTCACTCAAGGATGATTTAAAGTACAAAATATTACTTATCCAATTTTATTATCAGCACAGAATATAAATTATTAAATAAATGATTGGTAAACACTATATTATCTTTTGTTAAATAATATATAATAGTCGAATTAACAATCTAAAAGAATTTCTAACTTGGAGAAGTAGAATGAAATCATTGATTAAAATGACCTTAGTAAGTAGCGCAATTGTATTGGCATTAGCTGGCTGTGATAAAAAAACAGATAAAATAACAATTTCAACAGATGCACAGAAAGAAGCATATGCATTAGGTTCATCATTTGCAACATACATGAAAACAAATTTAGAACAAAATGAAATTAAACCAGATCAAAAGTATTTAATTGGTGGTTTTAATGAAACATTCAGTGGTGCATCACAACTAAGTAAAGATGAAGTTAAAACTATCTTAGAAGCGTTTGGTAAACGAATTCAAGAAGAAAGCCAAGCGCGTTTTGAAAAACAAAAAACCGAAAATACAGCTGCCGGTGACAAATTCCGTGAAGAATTTGCTAAAAAAGATGGTGTTAAAAAAACTAAATCTGGATTGCTTTATCAAATTTTGGAAAATGGTTCAGACCATCATCCGACTGCCGATGATACCGTTATCGTTCATTATACAGGTACCTTAACTGATGGACGTAAATTTGACAGTTCTTATGATCGTAGTGAACCAGCTAAATTTCCTCTTAATGGTGTGATAAAAGGCTGGATTGAAGGCATCCAACTAGTTGGTGTTGGTGGTAAAATTAAACTTGTTGTACCACCAGATCTAGCTTATGGCGATCAAAACATTCCTGGTCAAGAAGGTAAGGCAGGAATCCAACCAGCATCAACATTAGTCTTTGAAGTTGAATTACTTGGTATTGATAATAATAAAAATGATACAAATGAAGAACCAACGTCAGAGTCAAAACCTGAGCAATCAGAATAATAATCAACAGACTCACTTGTTTGATTCATTAAGCTATACGCTTATTGTTATGGGTCCTGTTTATGGGACCCAATCTGCTTATTGTGCATATCAATTTGCACAGGTTTTACTGTCTAACACTCCCCATACGATTAAAAACATCTTTTTTTATTCAGATGGAGTTTATAATGGTAACAGCTATACCGATCCAGCCAGCGATGAGTTTGATTTAGTGTCTGCATGGCAGAAATTAGCAAAAACATACTCCTTAAGTTTAACTGTTTGTGTTGCAGCAGCACAGCGACGCGGTGTTATCAAAAAAAATCTTGCAGATCATTTTCAATTAACAGGCCTTGGCGAGCTTAGCGAATCAATTGCGACAACAGATCGAACCATTCAATTTTAGAATTAAATCACTGAAATGAAAAAATTAGCAATTATTATTAGCTCACCACCTCATGGAACTGCCAAAGGTCGCGAAGCACTTGATATCGCATTAGCCACCTCAGCTATTAACCATATTTCTGTTTTTTTTGTTGATGATGGCGTATTTCATTTGTTACCTAATCAACAACCAGATCAAATTTTAATGCGCGATTATATTGCAACTTTCAATATGCTTGAGCTTTATGATATTGATGATGTGTATATATGTGAATCTTCACTTAAATCAAGAAACCTAATGCAGCTACCTCGTAATATCCCTAGTAAACTAACTAATAATCAGTTATTAACTCAATTATTAACCATTCAAGATGTAATATTACGATTTTAATTTTATATTGAAATACCAAATCTTACACTACAACAATAGATTTGATTTTTAAACAAAAAAAATTCAGAAAACATATTGATTTTATTGATTTTTTATTTTTTGTTTTTTAAAAAAATAACCAATTTTTCGTAAAAGATGTATTTTCGCATTGATAGATAGACTAATGGAATTTCGTAAGTTTAAAGCCAATAAATAATCCACTCTATTTTTATTATGCTTAAATAAAGTGGATTATAATTCATTTAATTTAGTTTTTATTTTATTAAACTAGAATAATTTCTTCATTTGATCGGCAATTTTTTCGGCCTGAGTACCAACAATAATTTGCACACCAGTTTTACCTAATTTAATGACTGCCATCGCACCTAGTGCTTTAGCGTCTTGTTCATTGACCAACTCTGAATCATTTACACCTAAACGTAATCGTGTAATACAAGAGTCAATGTTGGTTAGATTCTCTTTACCACCTACAACTGCTAAATATTGTTCAGCAAGTTTAGATATATCACCAATTGTTTGTTTTTGATTAGTACGTTGAGTTGATGAAACTGTGGTATCTTCATCTTCACGACCTGGTGTTTTAAGGTTAAATTTAACAATAACAAAACGAAATACCACATAGTAGACCACAAAGAATACTAAGCCCTGAAGAATTAGCATAGACCAATGTACTGCTAGTGGATTTCCTGACTGAAGCAACATATCTATTAGGCCTGCGCTAAAACCAAATCCACATATCCATTGCATAGTCGCAGCAATAAATAATGAGATACCTGTTAAAACCGCATGGATAAAATAAAGCACCGGCGCTACAAACATAAAAGCAAATTCTAGTGGCTCAGTAATACCAGTAAAGAATGCAGCAATAGAGGCTGCAAACATAATTGATGCAGTTTTCTCTTTATTGCCTTTTTTAGCCGTATGGTACATGGCTAATGCTGCACCAGGCAGGCCAAACATCATAACAGGGAAGAATCCAGCTTGGTACCGACCGGTAATACCTACAACAGCTTTACCAGTATCAATAGAGCTTTGTCCGCCCAAGAAATAAGGAATATCGTTGATACCAGCCACGTCAAACCAGAATACTGAGTTTAAAGCATGGTGTAAACCAACCGGAATAAGTAAACGATTGAAGAATCCATAAATACCTGCGCCAACAGAACCTAATCCTTGGATTAGTTGACCAAAATATTCTAAGCCACTATAAACAACAGGCCAAATAAAATAGAAAAGCACTGAAACAAGTAACATCACAACTGAGACAATAATAGGGACAAAGCGTTTACCGCTGAAAAAGGCTAATGCTTTATGTAACTCAATGGAACTAAATCGATTGTATAACTCTGCTGAAATAATCCCAACTAAAATGCCAATAAATTGATTGTTGATACTATTAAATGCTGGCGGTACTAGTTTTTGCCAATCTTTAACAGTTTTTATATCTATTCCATGGAAAAATGCAATAGATTCAGGTGATAATAAGGTAGTGATAATTAAAAAGCCCACTAAACCAGAAAGTGCAGCTGCACCATCTTTATCTTTAGACATACCATAAGCCACACCAATAGCAAAAAGTATTGGCATATTACTTAGAATAGCACTACCTGATGTCACTAAAAATTTAGCAACAATACTAGCATCCCATTCCATAAGTCCAAACAAGTTTACATGACTAACCCACTCTATATGGCTAACCCACTGACCAATCCCTAGAAGTATTGCGGCAGCCGGCAATACCGCCACAGGTACCATCAGTGAGCGCCCAATGCGTTGCAAATAAGCTAAAATTCCCATAAGTTAACCTCATATATTATTAAACTATACCTAGAAAGTATAAAAAACACTTTTAGGTACCAGTAACTACTTTATTCATATTTCATATCATATTATTTTACTTTGCAAATTAATTGTTTATTTTTTGTGATTTTTATCACTATTTTTTTGGATTAATTCCTTTAATATAGTAAAATATAGTCAACATATTTTACTTAAAAAAAAAAGAAACTATTTTAATTATATCAGAAGAGGTGGTATTACATGAGACTTATTCCTTTAGAAAATGCACAAGAAGTCGGCGCTTGGGTAGCACAACGTATTGTTAATAAAATTAATCAATTTAAGCCAACCGCAGACCGTCCATTTTTACTAGGCTTACCAACAGGAAGCTCGCCGTTAGTTATGTATCAACAACTGATTAAGCAGTATAAAGCAGGCCATGTTAGCTTTAAAAATGTCGTGACTTTTAATATGGATGAATATGTAGGCCTTCCTGAAGATCACCCTCAAAGCTATCACACATTTATGTACGAAAATTTCTTTAATCATATTGATATTGATAAAAACAACATCCATATATTAAATGGTAACGCACCTGATATTGATGAAGAATGTCGTCAATATGAAGCGAAGATCAAAGCTTATGGCAAAATCAACATTTTTGTAGGTGGTGTTGGTCAAGATGGACATATTGCATTTAATGAACCAGGATCTTCTCTTTGCTCTCGTACTCGTATCAAAACATTAACTGAAGATACACGCATTGCCAATTCTCGCTTTTTTGATAATGATGTTAATCAAGTACCAAAACATGCGCTAACTATAGGTGTTGCCACTTTAATGGATGCTCAGGAAGTCATTTTATTAGTTTGTGGTCATAACAAAAGCTTAGCGTTACAAGCTGGTGTTGAAGGTAGTGTTAATCATCTTTGGACAGTGTCCGCACTACAAATGCATCCAGCTTCAATCATTGTTTGTGATGAACCAAGTACTGATGATCTTAAAGTGAAAACGCTAAAATATTTTAAACAAATGGAAGCTGATAATCTTAAAGTGACCGTTTTATAAAGGATAAATCAATGTACGCATTAACAAATTGTCGTATTTATACAGGTTATGAAATTCTTGAAAATCAAGCCATTATTATCAACGGCGGCAAAATTGCTAAAATCTGTAAACAAGACGAATTAACCCCAGATATCAAAATTGAAAATTTACAAGGTGCAATAGTCGCACCTGGCTTTATTGATATTCAAGTCAATGGCTGTGGTGGGGTGCAATTTAATGAAACGCTTGATGCTCTAAGTGTTGAAACATTAGAAGCAATGCAAGCAACAAATCTAACTTATGGATGTACGAGTTATTTACCAACTTTAATTACATCAACTGATGAATTTATGATCAAGGCGGTTAAAGTGATGCGTGAATATTTAGCCACGCATACCAATCAAGCACTTGGTTTGCATCTTGAGGGACCCTATATTAGTCCAGAAAAGAAAGGCATCCATGACGAAAATATTATTCGTCAGCCTTCACAAGAGATGATTGATTTTCTTTGCGAAAATGCAGATGTAATAAAAATTATCACGTTAGCCCCTGAAAGAGTCGACAGTCATTTTATCAAACAGCTGGTTAATGCTGGGATTCATGTATCAGTTGGTCATTCCAATGGTCATTATGATGACTGTCGCCGTGGATTTAACGATGGTATTCGTTTAGGAACGCACCTATTTAATGCCATGCCTTATATTTCTGGACGCGAACCGGGTGTAGTTGGTGCAATTTATGATGAACCTGAAGTGTATGTGGGCATTATTGCTGATGGTCAACATGTCAGCTGGGCAAATATTCGCAATAGTCACAAAATTAAACAAGATCATTTAATCTTAATTACCGATGCAATGCTGCTTGCTGGCTCTAATTTAGAATCTGGCATATTTGCAGGTAAAACCATTTATTATAAAAATGGTCGCTGTGTGGACGAAAAAGGCACACTTGGTGGTTCAGCATTAACTATGATTGATGCAGTAAAAAATGCTGTTGAATATGTAGGCATTGCGTTAGATGAAGCGTTAAGAATGGCGACACTTTACCCTGCCAAAGCAATTGGTGTAGATAAACATCTTGGTAGTATTAGTGAAAGTAAAATTGCAAACCTTGTTATCTTTAATCGCGACTTTACAGTAGTTAAAACGGTTGTTAATGGAGAAATGAATCGCTAGAATATCAGATAATTAATGAAAAATATTGAGTAATATATGACATTTAATTATCTGAATTTAGTTGGCAATGCTGAATTAATCAAACAGCTAAATTATGCAATGATTTATCGTTTGATTGTTCAGCAAGCGCCGGTTTCTCGTATTCAATTGGCCGAAATTAGTCAATTAGCGCCTGCAAGTATTACCAAAATAACTCGCCAACTTCTTAAAAAAAAATTAATTAAAGAAGTCGATGCCCAGCAATCAACGGGAGGACGACCTGCAGTTTCAATTGAAGCTAAATTTGGACACTACCAAGCCATTGCTGTGCAATTAAGCCGTTCTCATGTAACTACTGAGCTTTTTGACTTAGGGGCTAAATGTCTCGTGTCAAAAACATATTCACTTACCAATTTTACCGAACGAAAAGTACAAGAATATTTAATTACATTGATTAAAGAATTCATTGAGGAAAATAGAAAAAAAATAAAAAATTTAGTTGCAATATCCGTTGTGCTCCCTGGCTTAATTGATTCTGTCAATGGCATTATTCGTTATACGCCACACATTCAAGTGAAAGAGTGGGCTTTAGCCAAAGTCTTACAAGAACAATTCAATGTATCTATTTTCTTAGGCAATGATATTCAAAGTTTAGCATTAGCCGAAAGTTATTTTGGGTCAACACAACATGTTGATGACTCCATTTTAATCCGTGTACACCGTGGTGTAGGATCTGGCGTTATTGTTAATCAACAACTGCTGACAAATCATAATCAAAGCGCTTGCGAAGTTGGACACATCCAAGTTGATGCATTAGGAGAACGCTGCCATTGTGGTAACTTTGGTTGTTTAGAAAACCGCGTAGTCAATAAAGCCATTGAAAACCGAGCGAAACAGATGATTGAGCAAGGCTATAGGTCAAAATTAACAACAGATCACTGTGATATTAACCATATCTGTCAATATGCTAATCAAGGAGACGAGCTAGCTATAAAACTAGTCAAAGATGCTGGTGAAAACCTTGGCAGGGCAGTTGCAATTATGGTTAATATCTTCAATCCACAACGAATCGTATTAGCAGGTGAAATCACTAAGTCACCAGAAATACTATTAAATGCAGTCAATAGTGCATTAAATGCTCAAAGCTTAAAAGGTTTACGAAAAAATCTGACCATTACTTGTTCATCACTTAATGATAGATCGGCAATTGGAGCCTTTGCACTAGTACAGCAAGCTTTATTTAATGGATCATTATTAATGACATTGTTAGATGATACACAACAGTAATCTATTGTGATAAAAAATAAAGCCCGACCAATCAATCGGACTTTGCTATTTTATTGCTAAATTTATGCTAAAATGCGTAACATTCTTCGTAATGGTTCAGCCGCACCCCATAATAATTGGTCACCCACTGTAAAAGCAGAAAGATAATCTTTACCCATATTCAATTTACGTAAACGCCCAACAGGTGTAGTTAACGTACCTGTAACCGCTGCTGGAGTTAATTCTCGCATTGAAATTTCGCGATCATTAGGAACGACTTTTACCCAATCATTGTGCGCAGCAAGAAGCTTTTCAATTTCTGGCACACCAATATCTTTTTTCAATTTAATCGTAAACGATTGACTATGACAACGCAAAGCTCCAATACGGACACAAAGTCCATCAACAGGAATAATCTGACTTGTTCCCAAAATTTTATTGGTTTCGGCTTGTCCTTTCCACTCTTCTTTACTTTGACCATTATCAAGCGCCTTATCGATCCAAGGAATTAAACTTCCTGCTAACGGTACACCAAAATTATCGGTTGGTAAGCTACCATCACGCATTTTTTGGGTCACTTTTCTCTCAATATCTAAAATAGAAGAATGCGGATTTTGTAACTCTTTGGCAACCTCAGCATTTAGCATCCCCATTTGAGTAAGCAGTTCACGCATATGGCGCGCACCACCACCTGAAGCAGCTTGATAAGTTGAAACCGAAACCCAATCAACAAGGTTTTCAGCAAATAAACCACCAAGAGACATTAACATTAAGCTCACAGTACAGTTACCACCAACAAAAGTTTTAATACCTTTATCTAAAGCAGCATGAATGTTAGCTTTGTTCACAGGATCGAGCACAATGATTGCATCATCTTCCATACGTAATGTTGATGCCGCATCAATCCAATAACCTTTCCAGCCCGTTGCACGTAGTTTTGAATAAATCTCGGAGGTATAATCCCCACCTTGGCAAGTAACAATAATATCTAAAGCTTTTAATGCATCAATATTATCTGCACTTTGTAATGTGCCTGTTTTACTGCCAAAAGTAGGAGCTGCTTGACCTGCTTGAGAGGTAGAAAAGAAAATAGGATTGATATAATCAAAATCATGCTCTTCAACCATACGTTGCATAAGCACAGAGCCCACCATTCCACGCCAACCGACAAAACCAACATTTTTCATAATTTATTTCCAATAAGTAGAGGTTATATAAAGCAATATTTTTATCTATTAAAACAAAATATCACCATAAAACAAGTAAGATAAGAATTATTTTTACATAAAAGTAAATAATAACGTGGTGTTATATATTGAAAGACAAAACAACGACAATAACAAACAAAAAACAAATCATCATCTGTACCAAATACTTTTTCTGAATAATTTTATTTATTATGTTAAAATGTTGATTAATTTTATCTATTTCATTTTTTCAAATGATCAGGTTATTAGCCGACTTATTTATAACAGCTTATATGTCTCTAACACTTTTCTTAGTTGGAATACTTCTTCGTGCGTGTTGGCACAAACAAAGTAAAAAAGTTGTCTATTTTATATGTTTTGCCGGATGTTTTATTCCCTTTTATTTATCATACAAAATAGTACTTCCTTTTTTTAAAGAGACATTAGGTGAGCTCCCGGGATTTTCACTCGTCCTATTATTGGGTTTAGGTTTTGTCAGTATTATTTTATTTTCTATGATTATTGAAAATTATCAAATGTATAATTGTGACGATGAACAAAATACAAAACGATTAAATAATAAAGAACATAATAAAAAACACAGAAGAGCAATAAAAAAACAAGAAAGAAAAAGAATAAAAAAACTTGAAAAGAACTCAAATAAATAACTTAATCATAAAATTCAAATGATTGTTAACTTAGCGCATATGGATATATGACAAAGATGTAAACATTATTAATAGTTAAATTATTTATAGGGCATATTATAGAATTTGGTGACAGAATTAACTGTCACCTGTAAATAGAAAATACACAAAATATAGGATGAAATCAGAAATCCTCATCCTGACTTTTATTATCCATTATTGAAACAATGTTATATCGTTCAATACTTTTTACCGATACATCAATTACTTCTGATAGCAAATCATTCAATTTATTTCCGTCATCAGTTCTTAATGTAAAAGTTGTCAATAACATTGGAATATTAACACCCGCTATGACTTCTAATCGAGGATATTTAGAAACCAAATTAACCAACGTATTAAACGGTGTCCCTCCTTTTAAATCAACAAAACATAAAACATCAGAGCTGTCACGGGTTAACTTTTCTAACTTCTGCTCAATCTGCTGTTGAAAATCATCTAAAGATTGCCCCATTAGAAAAGGCACTGCCTCACATTGAGCTTGTTTCCCACAAATCATTTCTGTTGTTTCAATTAAACTTTTAGCGGTTAACCCATGAGTACTCACCAATACCGAAATCATTCACCCTTCTCCATATTAATAATCTAAACAGCGATAGTAGCGACGAATTGTCATTGGATGACGATTTAAATGCTCAACATATGCATCAATACGATTATTAATAGCACGAAAAACAAATGGAGAAAGGTTTCCACGATATTTGTCTGATATACCTGGCAATTCGTAATCTTTAGTATCAATGATAGTGTAATTACCACAAATCTGAGGAAGAAACTTCGCAACCCTTTCGCTTAACGGGCGCTGAGTATCTTCGCCGACATAAACTGTAACTGCAGTATCTCGATCGATAACTTCTAATGTACCATGGAAAAATTCAGCTGATTCAATGGATTTTGAGCGTAACCAGTGTTGTTCTTCCCAATAACACATTGCATGTGAATAAGTCGCCCCCCATTGATTCCCTGCTCCCACAAAATAATGCATCGCATCATTATGATGTTTTTCAGCAACTTCTTGTCCAAATTTATCAGCTTTTTTTGCCACTGCGACGATATTTTTTGCAAAATTTTGATCCATTTGTTGATAAAAATCGTCATAATCAGGAAACTCATTAGCTAAAAACATTAAACGATCAGCAGCCATAAAGAATTTTAATTGTTCATTCATTGGGTAAGAGATAACATGATCAGCCATTTTACCTAATGGAGAATCAGCTTTATCTAAAAAAGCAAAAACTGTAGCACCGACTTCTTTTTGAATCTTATCGATAGCTTGAACTACCTCTTGGGTTGAGCCCGTAACAGATGAAATAATAACCAATGTATCTTTATTAATTCTCTTATTACCAGTTACTAGATATTCAGCAGCATGTTGAATAAAGGTTTCAATAGCTGATTTTTCTTTCATGTGTACAACTGCTTGCATTGAAGATGCATAAGTACCACCAATACCCAACCAGCAAACATTGCTATAACCACGTTTGTGGATTTGATCAATGAATTGATTGATTTTTGGACGTAGAGCTAATGCGCCATTCATGCTGTCTAGTTCTTTTTGTTCATCAAATTTTCTCATTTTATAATCCTCTTAATTTTAGATTTAGTTATTTGGTCAAATTCTGGGTATGTTGATTTCTCAAGATTATGACCTTTTAACTGTGATACCTGATAACTTAACAAGTGAATGGGCACTGTCATAAATAATGAAGTTAACAATTCATCACATTCAATATTTAGGCAAAAATCTGTTGTTTTTAAGCTACTTGTACTTTGAGCGTAAATAGTTAAAACATTTGGAACATATTGATTCAAAAATTCTTTTAAAGATTCCGCTCTTTGTACTAATCGCCCATGTGGTTCGATAAAAATAATACAGTCATCAGTATGTAGACCTAGGTATGGACCATGCATATACTCTTCCAGCTCTTTACCAAAAGCCGTATTTCGTACTGTTTCTGTAAATTTAGTTTCGCCTTCCCTAGCTACACCATAAGTTGCACCATAACCAATGAGAATGACTCTTTGGGCATGATAAAAAAGATCTTGATATCTATTAACCCAATCTTGTGATTGTTTAATAATTTGTGGAAGCAATTGTGTAATTTTGCGCATTTGTTCAAACAAATCGTCAAACTGTTTCTGGTTTATACGCTCTGTTTTTGTGCCAATTACAAGTGTAATTAACATTAAATCAAGGATAGTCACACTATAACCAACACTGACATAAGGCATTTCTTCAACAGGCATACCCATAGATAACACATGGCTGCTTACCTTATATAATGGACTTTTCGGATTGCTAGTAAGAGTGTAAATAGTTTGATTATTATTAACAA
Source organism: Gilliamella sp. X-46 (assembly GCF_057063525.1). Lineage (NCBI taxonomy): Bacteria > Pseudomonadati > Pseudomonadota > Gammaproteobacteria > Orbales > Orbaceae > Gilliamella > Gilliamella sp. X-46. The sequence goes on from NZ_JBXSQH010000007.1 coordinate 62,510, forward strand.
ACTGTTCAACCAAATAAATGGTTGAATAACTTTCTCCTCCTTGTGAAATAGCAAAATACAAGGTATTGGGATCATTATAGTACAAATAGTTAGCAGCCATTGATGGATCTTCAATATAGACGGGCACCTTTAATAATTTACTCATTAAAGGCCTTGCACCATAAGCGGCATTAGCACTTGAACCTGTTGCAAATATAACAATTGCGTTAAGTTGTTTAACTTTACTTAAATCAATGGTATTGCCAAATAATGTTTGATAGTTATCTAAAATATTTTGATAATATTCAGGTTCTAATGCGACATAATCTGCGATACTTTTCATTTTTTTCTCCTTACTAGCCTAATAACCCACTCCAAGCTCCCAAAATACCAATAGCAGCAATAAATAAGAGAATCCAATGGGCTTTAATCCCTTTTTTGACTAACACAAAGATAAATAGTGTAAAAAGTAAAGGTAAGATTTGCGGTATAACACCATCAAAAATATCTTGTAAAGATGAAGCATTAATTCCCGAACCTAATTTTAATGGCATATTTAATGTCACCATGGTAGCAACCATAGCCCCAACTACACAAAGTCCCAAAACTGATGCACCATAGGATAATTTATCCATTAATCCAGTCTTTTGAACTTTTTCAATAAACGATGCACCAATGTTATATCCGATTAATAAACCAAAATAACGTGTTAACATTGCAGGAATATTGAAAATTAATAAAAACAAAAGAGGACCTAAAATATTACCTTCAAGTGCTAAAGAAGTACCTATTCCGGTCGCTATGACACGTAGTGTTCCCCAGAAAAATGAATCACCTAAACCACTTAATGGTCCCATTAACGCTATTTTGACGTCATTAATAGAGCTTTTATCAAAATTACTATCTGTCGCATTTTGTTCTTCCATGGCAATAGAAATTCCTAAAGGAAAAGTAATCAACCATGGTGTAATATTGTAGAATTCTAAATGCCGTTGATAAGCATCAGTTAATTCTTCTTTGTTATTGCTGTAGATTTTATCTAAAGCAGGACGCATAGAATAGGAATAACCTAAGTTCATTTGTCGTTCATAATTCCATGACCATTCAGCAGTAAAAGATCGCCAAAACGTCCTTGTTAATTCTTTTTTGGTTATTAATTTAGAATTCTTCATTTTCATAATTGATCTCCTGTACACCTAAAGTGTCGCCAGTATTATTTAACCTTTGATTGCCATCTTCTGTTACGTCTTTTTTTCCATTAAATGCGGAATAACCTGTCAAAATTAGAGCAATACACGCACCGAAGATGGCCACTCCAGTAACAGGCACTTTCATATAAACAGCCAAAGCAAAACCAAGAACAAAGAACGTTGCATTGGTTTTTTTTATCATTATTTTCATTAACATAGCAAAACCAAATGCAGGTAATAAGCCCGTTGCAATACCTAAACCATCTATAATAAATTTAGGAATCATTTCTAATAAGTCATTGATCGCCGAGCTGCCAAATAGATAAGATAATCCTACAACTAAACCAATTGGAAGATTAACAGAAAAGAATCCACCTAATAGATTCATTCGGTCCATACCTTTACCATTACCTTCACATGCGTATTGATCGGCTTTATGAACAAAATAAGGAAGGATAAAAAGAAAGCATAAGTTTTTAACTAATAAAACAAATGAAGCAATAGGAATACCTAGCGTTAAAGCTATTTCCGTACTTTTACCAGCACCTATTGCAAAGGCGGTACCTAAAATACTCCCTGAGATAATTTCTGGGGGAATAGAGGCTCCAATAGAAAACGATCCAACAAAAGCTAATTCTAATGTTGCTCCAATAATAATGCCTTGTGTGATGTCTCCCATGACTAAACCAACCAAGGTACAAGTCACTAATGGTCTTGATAACATTGATGAACCTAAAAGGTATTCACCATTGGCTAACATCGCAACCAAAGCTAATAGAAATGCAGTTAATTCGATACTCATTTTTTGTACCCTCTAAACTATTTTTGAAATTTTTGCTTTGATTCATTCGGAACTTGCTGGATATAGACATCAACACCATCTTGTTGTAATCCTGTTAACAAATCTGCTTCTAGCTCGGTTAGATTGATTGTTTTAGAGTAATTTTTGGTTTCTTCACGAGGTTTAGTTCCACCTAAATTGAGGCTTGTTATTTTACCATGCGTTCTACGTATTAATTTTTCAGCATCAGCGACAGATTCAACAACTATTAACATGTGATACTTATCGGTTATACCTGAGTTAATGGCTTCAATGCTATCATCTATTGACTTCATTACTAATTTCGCATGTTCAGGTTTCGCTAAACGAATAGCAGACTTACGTAACTCATCATTTGCGACCATATCGTTAGCAACTAAAATGGTATTAGCGCCAACATTTTCGAACCATGAAACAACAACCTGACCATGCAATAAGCGGTGATCAACGCGTAATAATTTAATCATTGTTATACCTCCTTGGTAAAATCGACCACATATTGAGTATTGCTAGCAAACCTATACTCAATGGCAATCGGTTCGCTATTAATATCAAAATAGTGATTAGAAATTTTAAATAATGGGTCGTTTATTTTGCATCGTAACTGTTTAGCTAATTCAGCATTGGCCACAATTAATTGCAAATCCTGTTCTAATTTATCTACTTTTCTCTTTCCGGAATTAGTAATTTCAAGTGCAGATAAAACTTTTATTATTGAAATTTGAAAGTCTGGAAAATAATTAAGAGGCAAGAGAAAAATTTCTTTGACGATGCTGTTTTTAGCGACTTCTAAAAAACTAACGTAATAGATAAGCTCAGCAGGTTTTATTTTTAATACTTGGCTATAGTAATTTCCAGCTACCCTTAGATAGGATTCTTTTATGACTTTCTTATAATTTTGATAAATATGAGGTTTAATAATACCTGTCATTTTTAGAATAGTTTGTATAGAAAGTGTTGGTGCAATAAACAAACCAACGCCTTTTTTCCTGACAACCATATTTTTACCGACTAACAGATCAATTGCTTTTCGGATAGTTGTTCTACTTACACCATAATCTTTTTGCAACTGTCCTTCTGGTGGTAATTCTGAACCTACTCCATATTGTCCGGTGGTAATTCTCTCCATTAAATGATCGGCTATTTTTTCAAACAAACTCATTTAGATATTTCCCTATAATCAAAAATATTTTTAGCAGATAAATGATATCTAAATTTATTTCCGGTCAAATATTGAACAGTGTGTTCAAAAGGCTGAAAATTCTCATCGAAACTGTAACTTGATACTTTATAAATGGGTGTACCGACAATCACTTGCAAATATGTTGCTTTATCTCCGGTTGCTACTTCATAGGCAATCTCTTCTCGTCCATGACTTGGAACAAGGTGATAGTGATCTCTCAAAAATTGATAAAGAGAAACTTCATTTAAATCCATTTGATCTAATTTTTTAAATTTTTCGGAAGATAAATAGGTGATTTCATAAGATAGGGGAGTTTCACCTAATAAACGTTGCCTTATAATTCTAGTTAATTGCTCATTCGAACAAAAAAACTTTCTTAGCGCCACAGGCATTTTAATGATTTGATTAGAAATAACTTTTATTGTAATTTGATTATTATCGTCTTTTTTAACTTCTTCACTAAATGAAGACATTTTTAACATATTTATCTCAAAAATCTCACTACATTCCAAATTTTTTTCATTTTGGGATAAATAGCTTTCCATAATTAAGTTATTTAATGCCCTTCTCACTGTTGTTCTACTGACATTAAAGTATTCAGCAAGCCCTCTTTCTGTCGATATTTTCTTAATAACAGATGGATTTGCTTTAATTTGTTCTTCTACATAAATTTTAGAAGCAACATCACGATATTCCAAAGACATTTCCTCCATGTTTTTTGGATCCGCTTATTCAATAGATGTATCTTAATCTACATAATACCTACTAAAAAATAAACAAATAAATACATGTTATTATTTTTTGGTGCCAAAATTGTCGTCTTGATCACAATTTTTCAGCATCAAAGAAATTAAATCATTAAAATAAAAATAAGAAAAAGTCTTGTTAAATCGTAGTTGTAACTGAAATTAATACAAAGGAGCTCTAAGCGATTTTTTAATTATTCACTAAAGTTATTAGAAATGAGTCAATTGTTTGGAAGATAATAAAAACCCACTCAAATAAGTGGGCTTTTATTAAAAATTGGTCGGCGAGAGAGGATTCGAACCTCCGACCCACTGGTCCCAAACCAGTTGCGCTACCAAGCTGCGCTACTCGCCGTTAGATATTTTTGCATTCTATAAATGGGGTGGCTAATGGGATTCGAACCCACGACAACTGGAATCACAATCCAGGGCTCTACCAACTGAGCTATAGCCACCATAGAAGCAGGACGAAATATTACGCATAAAATATAATATTGTCCAGCATAATTTAAAAAAAATACATCAATTGGTTATATAAAAAGCGTTAGGGGTATAAAATTTGATAACCTTAAATGTTTCTAACATGATTAGATCTTCATAAATATTAGTTTCATAATACTTGTTGTTTCATTTTTTATCTCCATATTATATTTATAAAATAATATTCGTGAATGTTATTTTATATATCTTAGTTAAGAATTGGATGATACGATCTCCTAATAATCATTCAATTTCACTTATATTTATTAGTAGTTTAAAATTTATACTAAAACGTATAGTTAATATGAAATTTTTTACGTAATTTGATAGTAAATTAAATAATCAGGAATAGCTTAAAATATGTAATATTTTAGTAAAACTGCCTGACTTTTTTTTTATTATTGCAATAATGTAACTACCTAAAATTAGATAATAATGGCGATATATGATAAATATTTTATTAATTGATGATGATATTGAATTATCACAGATGCTTAGTGAATATTTGACTAATGAAGGATTTAATATCAAAAGCGTTTATTTGGGTAAAAATGGTATCGATGAAGCATTATCGGGTAAATATCGTGCAGCAATTTTAGATGTGATGCTACCGGATATTAATGGTATTGATGTATTAAAAAGTATCCGTCAACAATGTAATATGCCAGTTATCATGCTCACAGCCAAAGGCGATAATATCGATCGCGTCTTGGGATTAGAATTAGGCGCTGATGATTATATTCCTAAGCCATGTTACCCACGTGAATTATTGGCAAGATTACGTGCAGTTTTACGACGATTTGATGAACGTTCGGTTGAAATGGTTGATGATAAAAAATACCATTTTAACGGTTTGACACTGGATCTACCACAGCGATTATGTACTTGGAATGGACAAGCTATTGACTTAACATCAACTGAGTTTAATTTGTTAGTTCTATTGGTAAAACATAACGAACGAGTGGTAACTAAAGAAGAATTATCCGAAATTGGCCTTGGACGAGCACGAGAACTTTACGATCGTAGTGTAGACGTACATATCAGTAACATTCGCCAAAAATTACATCAAGTTGCACAAAATGATGTGACAATTGAAACTATTAGGGCTGTTGGTTACCGTATTCGTTAATGATCTAATAGGCTTGAAATGAATCATCGATTATTTTGGAAAATACTCATTATATTTGGGGTTATCTTTTATCTTACCTTTCAATTAACTTGGATTGCGTTTTCAATTTATGTAGAAAATAAAACGCAAAGATTCCTCAATCATATGCCGACAAAAGTCGATATGATTGCTCAGTTATTACATGTGGCAGGAGAAGATGAAACACTTAATTTTATAGCACATTTACCTGAACAAGAGAGGAGTTTATTGTCAATAAAATTAGTTTCCCCTCTTAATGAGCAAGTCAATATTTTAACCGATGAATTAGAAACTCCAACCTATGCCTATCAACGCATGGCCGTAGCACCAGACGGCACACTTTATTCTATTTCATTTAAAGAGGATAAAGATGACCATAACAAAAAAGCATGGTTCAATATGCCAATGCCAATTGTGTTAATGGGAATATGTGTTGGGCTTGTTTTTAGCCTTTTTTTAGCGTGGAATTTGACCAGGCCAATGAGGTTATTAAGACAAGGTTTTTTCAGAGTATCTCAAGGCGATCTTTCAGTTAGATTATTCAATAAATTAAAACCCCGCCGCGATGAGTTAAGTGAGCTAGGTAAAGATTTCGATATGATGGTTGAGCAACTTAATATCTTGATCTCTGATCGTCAATCGCTCCTTCATGATGTTTCTCATGAACTCAGAACGCCACTTGCCCGTTTACAGTTAGCAATTGGGCTTGCTCAACAGAATAAACAAAACATCGATACGGCTTTAGCTAGGATAGAGCTAGAATCACAACGATTAGATCAGTTAATTGGTGAGATTTTAAATTATTCTCGTGCTGAAATGAATAATCGTACTGATGAATATTTTGATTTAAAAGCCTTAATAGGTGTCGTTATCAACGATGCTAACTATGAGGCTAATCACCAATTAATTGATGTACATTTTACTTCATCATCAATTACTCATTCGATTGTTAAAGGCAATTCAGAACAAATACGCCGCGCTGTTGAAAATATTATACGAAATGCAATTCGCTTTTCAAAAGCGGGACAAGCAGTAGAAGTTTCATTAAAAGAAATAGGTAAGTATTTACAAATTGAAGTTAAAGATCGTGGACCTGGTGTTGAAGCAAATAAATTATCCAGTATTTTTGAACCGTTTGTCCGAATTCAGTCTCCTCAATTAGGTAAAGGCTATGGTTTAGGATTAGCAATAGCTAGAAAAACCGTCATTATGCATAACGGTACTATCCAAGCAACAAATCGAGATGACGGTGGACTTATTGTAACAATATGCTTGCCTTATTGGAGAAATCTTTAATATTAACAATGTTAATAACAGTCAGTATTAACGGTCAATACATACTCTTTAACTAGGCTTTCTAATTTAATTTTATCGTGACCAGTGAAGTTTAATATTCTCATAATAGCATCTGGATCACGTTCTAATATGGCTTTATATTGTGCAATATATTGACTAGAAATAGGCTGGTATGACCAGTGCCATTCTTCAAGTTGATATCCGCCGCTTCTCCCGTTATTAAATGATTGGCAAAATCCATATTTAGGTAGATTCTCTTGAAGCCACTTATAAAGAATAATACCTTTTGGGTCATTTCTAAAATATTCGGAAGAAACACTAGTAATATCAACATCTGTTCCCCAGTGATGACGTGAAGTACCTGGCATTGATGAATATTTTAAAATTTCTTCCGCAATTTTTTGAGGATCATTAAATTTAGCAGACAATGCATCCCATTTCCGTTGCCAAATTCCACTTTGGTAAGTGTAGTTACGTGTTGCACTTACCACAATAAAAGGGATATTTGGATACTCTTTTTTAAAGTCTTTAAACGCTTTTACTAGCTGCTCTGCCACTTCTTTTTGTAGATACATTCCCTTTTTATTAACAGGCAACTCAGTTGAGTCTAATGTAATAAAATCCTTGTCCTTTTTTTCATCAAATTGTCCTGTTAGTTTATTCAATGATATTGTTTGGGCCATAGTAACAGTCGAACATAAAAGTAACGTTAATGATTGAATTACACAAAGAATGTTTTTTAATTTTGTTGATTTACCTTTCATTTTAAATATTACATCTATTCTTTAATAGCAAGATAAGGTGAAAAACAGTATAATCTTTTTTCTAAAAATTGAAATAGCCATAATGTGTAAAAACGAGGCCTTATGTCAACACCATGTACATCCACTATGTCTGCAAGTTGTTCAGACTCTCCAAACGCAATGAATCTAACTACAATGAATCCAAGTAACGAAAAAATAAATTTACTCAATTTCACACGCCAACAATTAAGAGAGTTCTTCATTTCACTCGGCGAAAAACCATTTAGAGCTGATCAGGTGATGAAATGGATCTATCATTTTGGGATAGATGATTTCGATCAAATGACCGATATCAATAAGAAACTACGGGAACAATTAAAAACTTTAGCTGAAATTAAAGCTCCGAAGATTGCCATAGAACAACGTTCTTCTGACGGTACAATAAAATGGGCTCTTGATGTGGGTAACAATCAATTAATTGAGTCTGTTTATATACCTGAGCGAGATCGTGCTACATTATGTGTTTCTTCACAGGTTGGTTGTGCACTAGAATGTAAATTTTGCTCGACAGCTCAACAAGGATTTAATCGTAATTTAACTGTTTCTGAAATTATTGGCCAAGTTTGGCGTGCATCAAATGCTATTGGGGTAACGGGTAAATTAGCTGATAGACCTATCACTAACGTAGTTATGATGGGAATGGGTGAACCACTACTTAATTTATCTAATGTCGCTCCCGCAATGGAAATTATGTTAGATGATTTTGGCTATGGTTTATCCAAAAGACGGGTCACATTATCCACTTCAGGCGTGGTTCCTGCCTTAGATAAGCTTGCCGGTATGATTGATGTTGCATTAGCCATTTCACTTCATGCTCCAAATGATAAGATTAGAAGTGAAATTATGCCAATAAATCAAAAATATAATATGGCAATGTTACGTGATTCTATTTTGCGTTATCTTTCTACTTCAAATGCTAATCATGGCAAGGTAACAATTGAATATGTGCTACTTAATCAAATTAACGACAGTGTTGAACATGCCCATGAACTTGCTACATTTTTAAAAAATGTGCCAAGTAAAATTAATTTAATTCCTTGGAATCCGTTTCCTGGTGCGCCTTATTCACGTTGCTCAAATACTCGTATTGACCGTTTTATGAAAACATTAATGGGATATGGATTTACTGTCATTGTCCGTAAAACACGTGGTGATGATATTGATGCCGCATGTGGCCAGTTAGCTGGCGAAGTTGTTGACCGTACTAAAAGAACACTTTATAAAAAACAAAACATTGCCCAGCAAACAGCATAAGAATAGACCTTTATAAAGAAATGAAAGGAAGGATAAATGAAAAAATTGTTAATATTATTTAGCTGTTTTTTGATAATAATGCTGTCTGGTTGTCAAATGAAAAGCAACGATGAATTTGATCCAGAAAAAGCTGCTTTAGCAAGAATGCGACTCGGGTTGGGTTATCTTGCTAAAGCAAATGAGTCAGAAGAAAATATTAAAGCAGCACATTATAATCTAAAATTAGCAGCGCAATACTCACCAGACAACCCTCAAGTCATGTTGGCGATGGCAATGTTTGATCAACATGTGGGTGAATATAACGAAGCCGAAATGATTTACAAACGTATTACGTTAATGCAGCCAGGTAATGGATTATATCATGTACATTATGGTTCTTTTTTATGTGGTCTGAATCGTTATCAAGAAGCAAAAGCACAGTTTGAACAAAGTATTGAGTTAGATCGCCATCGTTGGAAAGCTGATGCTTATGAACAATATGGCTATTGTGCTATCCAAAATAATGATAAAAAAACAGCTGATTTAATGTTTACACAACTTTTCCAATACGACGCAAATAGACGAGATAATGTCAAAAAAACAGCTGAAATTTATCAAAAAAAGGGAGACATTAAAGTTGCAAATTATTTGTTTTCAATAACAAAAGAATAGGTCACAAACAATTATTATTTAAACCATTAACATCATTATAATTTTCAGTAAAAGTATATGTCATGAGCTTTTGGGCTATTTTATTATTAGCATTGGCAATGTCAACCGACGCCTTTGCAGTCGCTATTTGTCGAGGGATTTCCCTTAAATCAATACCATTCATTGAGGCATTAAAAGTCGGTATTTTATTTGGTATTGTTGAGGCTATTACACCTTTACTTGGTTGGTTAATTGGTTATATTGCACTGCAATATATCGAACAATGGGATCATTGGGTTGTTTTTGGTGTCATGTTATTTTTAGGCCTTAACATGATTTATAATAGTTTCAAACAGACTGATGATCATTGCCAAGAAAATGAAGTTACATCATCAAAAAAAACTTTTTTGATGTTAGTTTTTACTGCTATTTCAACCAGCATAGATGCATTTGCTGTTGGTGTTGGATTGGCATTAGCTAGCGTCAATATCTGTTTTGCTGCAACAATGATTGGAATTGCAACATGTTTAATGGTCACCTTTGGATTATTATTGGGCAATAAAATGGGATGTTTAATTGGTAAGCGAGCTGAATTCTTAGGGGGGCTAGTGCTTATCATGATTGGAACAATAACACTTTATCAACATCTATCTAATTAGTCCTTCTTTGGTTTTTATCTTGACGAACTTCTTATTTTAAAGAGGATTCTTATAGCGTTATCATATGCCCTTAAAGTAAGCCTATGGTAATGTAAAATAAAACTGTTACCTTTGCTGATAACAGTTTGTGGAAAACATCTCTATTTTACATCTTTTTAAATTTTACAAAATGTCATATCAAAACTACGAGTCTGCTGATTATAAACTGCTTGGAATACACCTTTATCATTAGGATTTTGTAAAATATGATTTACGATAAATGGCCTAATATTAGTTTTAATATAACCAGGCAATCCCCGAGCACCACGAATTAAATCGTAATGATCATGACAAAATGCACTTATACAAGAATCTGATATCTCTATAGTAAAATCACGAGGCCGATATGCTTGATTCAGCTTATCTATTTCGCGTCGAATAATCTGCTCAATAACCTCCATAGGAAGACGTTTAAAATGGAGAATATTTTCACGTCCATTAAACCGATTAAGCAGTTCAGAACGATAAGTATTATTAAGTTCATTTGTCGCCAATTCGCGTGCTGCTTCATCTGAAAGGTTGGGATCTAAATAGTAAGGTTGTCCAATATTTGAAGTCATAATAATCATAATATCAGAAAAATCGACTGTTCTACCAACATTATCAGTTAACCGCCCATCCGATAAGATCTGTAAAAAGATATTAAATACATCAGGATGTGCCTTTTCGATTTCATCAAATAGATAGATACCAATAGGTTTTGATCTAACTGAGTTAGTTAATATACCACCAGCTTCAAATCCTTCATATCCAGGGGGAGCCCCAATCAATTTAGCAACTGCATGTTTTTCCATGTATTCAGACATATCAAAACGAACTAACGACTTTTCGTCACCATAGACATATTTAGCTAACGCTTTAGCCATTTCAGTTTTACCCACTCCTGATGGTCCTAAAAATAGGTAAGACATTGCAGGGCCTGGTTCTTCTAAAGCATCAACCTTAGCAACTTTTACTGAATTAGCTACATGTTTGACAATACTATCCTGACCAAAAATTCTTGATAATAAATTTGCCTCCAAATTAATCAAGTTTTCAACTTCATTTTCATCCAGTTTGTTTGCCGGTATTCCTGAAACTTTACTAAACTCTATGATTACCTCTTGGCGATTAAGTCGCAAGTCTTTATTGGCTAACATTACCAATTTCTGGTGTCGTTCGTTGTTTTGAGCAATTTCGGTATCAATTTGTCGAACCTTTTCTTTCAATTTAGCTACTGAAGGAGAATCAAATCCGCCAGCAGTAAACTGAGCAAATGTTTTTACGGCCGTAGACTGTGAATTATTGTTGTTATCCTCTTCTTCTTGCAGCTGAGTGATTTCATCTTGCAATTGAAAGCGTAATGTTTCAGCATCACGTTGATATTGATAAGTTTTATTAATTTCTGACTTCAATTCATGCCAATCTTTCTGCCATTGTTCAAGTTGTTGTTGCAAATCTTGCCGTTCCGTTTCATTGTTACTTTTTGCAATTTTATCCATTAATTCAACAATTTTAGGATGCTGTTTATGTGTAAGTTGTCGGTAACTAGCAAGTGCGCGATCAAGTAACGAAATCGCTCTTTGAGGTTGTGCTCCCCCTAAGCCTAAACTATCGCGATATTTACTAGTTAAGTGTATCGCCTCATCAATAGCATCTTCATTAATTTGAATTTTATGATGATCAGAAAGATCTTTTGCAACCACCGAAACAATATTTTTCAAATCCTCACCAACCGGCTCTTTAACATCGTAAAGCGTGTAAAGTTCTGGCATTTTCGTACTAGCTTTTAATACACTACTCAGTTTATCGTCTCGCACTTCCAAAATAACTTGGAAATTATTTGATTTATCGGCGTTATTTAACGCATTAATAAAGTGAGCATTACCAGTATTGTGTGCCCCCTCCAAAAAATTAGCTGTATCAGTAATAATTAGGACAGATTCAGGCGTTTGCATTAACTTTTTTAAGATACTTTGAAATTCATTATTAATCTTAGCACTATCACCGCTCGAAAAAAGCGCATCGCAATTCAACCAAAATAATTTTTTTACAATCAAATCAAATGGTGTATCTGGACTATTTTTAATAGCTTGTAAACCAAGGGTAAGCATTGAAACACCTACCCCTGCTGGTCCTGTTAATAAAAGTGAATTTGATGATTTTCGAATAAGAATAGACGATATTCGTTCTAAATCATGTTCCCTACCAACTAAGGTAAAATTAGGATATTGCGCTAAATATTCACGCCCTCTAACTAACAACATTATGCAATTCCTTTATTACAGTTTAAAGGGTGAGGTTGTACCACTGGTGCTTTCTTTTTTAGTTTCATATTTTTCTGATAAAACATCGCCTGTCACCGCAATAAACTCCCTCGTATCGCTTTGAACATCTTTAGACATTTTTTCAATTTCTTCTAAATTCGCGCGCATTGTTTCTAGTGCTGAACGAGTGATTTCAGTCGCTTCTTTTTGGGTATCACCAAATTCTGCTAGGTTTTGTAACATAGCTTCTAAATCGTTATTAATTTCATCATGCCCAGTTGCAATTCGGATTGCTTCATTTTTTGCAATATCATTTGTAACTCGAGTCATTTCGGCTAAAGTATTACCAGCCATTGATTGTGCTTCATTAATCGCCGCTGAGTTAACGGCAGTTACCACAACACTAAGTTGTGAAGCCACCGATGCAATACCTCTTGAATGCATTGCTCTTGCACTTTCAACTTGTTTTTTCGTTGCTGCTTGCATATTGCGAATTTTGATGGCTTCTGTTGTTAATTCGCCATAGGTCTGCATGGTATCAACTGTTGCTGTTGACACTGTGTCGATATGTTCATCTAAATTGCGTCTAGCCTCATCAAGCTTCATTGACTCTAACAGATTATCACCAACATCTTTATTTTCAAGCTCTTGTCTACGTTCCCTATGTACTTTTTCAACTTTTTTAGTAGCTTCGTTCATAATGGCATAAATTTGTATCATATTGCCATTATTGTCACTAAGCCCTTCAATTTGTTTAACCATTTTTTCCAGATGATTACGAATCGCACCAAAACGTTCTTTACCTTGATTAACAAATTTTAACGCTGATTCAACCATATCTGCTTGGCGCAATGTATGCTGTTCTGAAGTTAAATTCAGCAACTCTTTTAATTTTTCAACATCCAGTGATTCCGTACGTTGCTCATGGCGTTGTGTAATTTCTGTTTGGATATCATTTAACACTTTATTCTTATTTTGGATTTGTTCTCTTAACTGAGTGATTTTTTCTTCATTAAGATCAATTTTTTCTTTTGATAAAGCTTTAATTTTCCCAAAACCAAAGAATGTTTTATCTTGCTGCAATAAAACTATTTCTTTTTGTAGTCCTGATATTTGTTTTTCTATATTTGTAATTTCGCCTTGCACATTGGCCTTTTGCGCAGCTTTTTCTTCATCCCACTCTTGATCGGCTTTGATTTGAGCTAAAGCATTTCGAGTTTCACCATTTTGGCGTAAGTTATACAGTGCATCAGTAAGCTCGGTAAGGGGTTTTATTTTTTCAATAAAGTCATTAAGATCATTATTAAAATCCGCATAAACTCTTTGTAACTCAGCAAATACTTCGGTATCAGTCATCTCGATACGTTGCTTAGACATCTCTTCTGAAATGGATTGCAAATATTCTTTAAATGTATCAAATTCTTGAATTTTGGCTCGATCAGCCTCTTTATTATCAGTAAATTCTAAAATGTGAGTGACTTCTTCTACTTTTTGTTCAAGAGAAAGACTATCTGAAAAAATAACTTTAAAAAAAGTATTTTCTTTAATTTTATCAAGCGGATTTTCTACTTTAGCTGCTTTTTGTCGCTGTCTAACCGAATAATCGCTCTGTTCAGTAGTGGCTACTTTTTTTCTTGAAGATACACTCATTATTTCTTTCCTTATTATATTATTTGTTTCTATATTTACTGATTATTTACCGACTTTAAATCCTATTTCAAATAAAAAGGATAAATCGTGAATTACTAATTTATTCTTACAAAAAGATAAGTTTCATCTTTTCATGATGTTATTATCTATTCAACATTTTATTTTGACAAGTGAAAACAGCTATTAATGCTAGAAAAGAATTTATAAAAAAACCACTCGCATAACCGAGTGGTTTATATTGAAATGTATCTGTTGTACTGACGCGGAAATTACATCATTCCACCCATACCGCCCATGCCACCCATACTACCAGCGGCACCTAAATCAGCTTTATCATCTTTAGGTAAATCAGTTACCATACATTCAGTTGTAATCATAAGGCCTGCAACTGATGCAGCATATTGTAATGCACTACGAGTAACTTTAGTTGGATCTAAAATACCCATTGCAATCATATCGCCATATTCTTCAGTAGCAGCATTATAACCATAGTTACCTTTACCGCCTTTAACAGCGTTAACAACAACTGATGCTTCTTCACCACAGTTAGTTACGATTTGACGTAATGGTGCTTCCATTGCACGTAATGCAACTTTAATACCTACGTTTTGATCTTCGTTAGCACCTTTAAGGCCTAAAATTGCTGATGCTGCACGAACTAAAGCAACACCACCACCAGCAACCACACCTTCTTCAACAGCAGCACGAGTTGCATGTAAAGCATCTTCTACGCGTGCTTTTTTCTCTTTCATTTCAACTTCAGTGGCAGCACCAACTTTAATTACAGCAACACCGCCAGCAAGTTTTGCAACGCGTTCTTGAAGTTTTTCTTTATCATAGTCAGAAGTTGATTCTTCGATTTGTTTACGAATTTGTTCAACACGAGCTGAAATCAAAGACTCTTCACCCACACCATCAATAATAGTGGTGTTGTCTTTATTAATAACAACACGTTTTGCTTGACCTAAATCTTCAAGTGTTGCTTTTTCAAGTTCTAAACCGATTTCTTCTGAAATCACAGTACCAGCAGTTAAAATTGCAATATCTTGTAACATTGCTTTACGACGATCACCAAAACCAGGCGCTTTCACAGCAGCAACTTTAACAATACCACGCATAGTGTTAACCACTAACGTTGCAAGCGCTTCACCTTCAACATCTTCAGCAATAATTAATAGTGACTTACCTGCTTTAGCAACAGCTTCTAGCACTGGTAATAATTCGCGGATATTAGATACTTTTTTATCAGCTAATAAAATATATGGGTTGTCTAATTCAACTGTTGCCGTTTCTGGTTTGTTGATGAAATATGGAGATAAGTAACCTCGGTCAAACTGCATACCTTCAACAACATCAAGCTCATCTTGTAAACCAGTGCCATCTTCAACAGTGATAACACCTTCTTTACCAACTTTTTCCATTGCTTGAGCAATCAAAGTACCAACAGTCTCATCAGAGTTAGCTGAAATAGTACCTACTTGAGCAATCGCTTTAGAATCAGCACAAGGTGAAGATAATTTTTTAAGCTCTTCAACAGCAGCAACAACTGCTTTATCGATACCACGTTTTAAATCCATTGGATTCATACCGGCCGCAACCGCTTTTAAGCCTTCATTAACAATTGCTTGAGCAAGTACAGTCGCAGTAGTTGTACCGTCACCCGCTGCATCATTTGCTTTAGATGCAACTTCTTTAACCATTTGCGCACCCATGTTTTCGAATTTATCTTCTAATTCGATTTCACGCGCAACAGAAACGCCATCTTTAGTAATAGTTGGCGCACCAAATGATTTATCTAATACTACATTACGCCCTTTTGGACCTAAAGTTACTTTAACTGCATCAGCTAATACATTAACGCCTTTAAGCATTTTAACGCGAGCGTCATTACCAAACTTTACATCTTTAGCTGCCATTTTCGTCTTTCTCCTAAATTCTGTATATAAGTTAAACTATTTACTAATTATATTATGCTTGAACAATGGCTAGAATATCGCTTTCTGACAAGATAAGCACTTCTTCATTATCGATTTTTTCTGTTTTAACGCCATACCCTTCATTAAAAATTACGATATCGCCAACTTTAACATCTAACGGCTGAACTTGGCCATTTTCTAAAATGCGACCATTACCCACAGCTAAAACCTCACCACGTGTTGATTTACCTGCTGCTGAACCAGTTAACACAATACCGCCAGCTGATTTTGATTCTACTTCTTTGCGTTTAATGATCACACGATCATGCAATGGACGAATTTTCATTAGTTATCTCCTAGCACTAATTTTTAAATAGATAATTATTAAAGATAAATCATAAAATTACGATTTTATAATATTGTTCACTTTACATGGGGATTATTTCAAACTCTTCAAGAGGATAAAATAAAAAATTTTTTAATTGACTATTTATTCATCATCCTTATGTTTAAACTCGCCCTCAATAATATCATTATTTTGGTAAAGTGTTTGAGACGATACAAATCTCGATTTAATCGGCATTTTTCGCACAATAAACTTCACAATATGTTCTTGAACGTTAGGTATTAACAGCAAAGCACCTAAAATATCGGTCAAAAAACCCGGAATAAACAATAAAAAACCAGCGAAAAGCAACGCAACACTTTTAATGATTTCGTCTTTAGGACTTTGTTGATTTGCTATTTTTTGCTGCATAATACTAAGATTTTTCAAACCTTGAGTCTTGACTAATGAAAAACCAAGAATTGACGTTGCAATAATACAAATTAAAGCAAGAAAAACCCCAATTGTATTTGCAACTGCAATGAAAAAACTAACCTCACAATAAACGTAAATAAAAAAAATAATAAAACCAATAAATCGCATATAACAATTCCTATAAGCATAAAGACATATTATTAGAAACTAGCTATTAATATGAAGGTGATTAGCTATTTTTCAATCAAACAATATATTTTTTTTAAAATATATTACAAAAAGGATTGACTGATAATCACGAATCGTGTTTAATGTGCATCCATTGTTGCCCGGATAGCTCAGTCGGTAGAGCAGGGGATTGAAAATCCCCGTGTCCGTGGTTCGATTCCGCGTCCGGGCACCAATCACCAAATTCTAAGACCTGCTTCTAGCAGGTTTTTTTATGTCTGAAGCCTTTTCAGATAAGCCTTTCACCTTGTTTCACTACTCAACTGAATTCAACTGGAATTACCCCAAATCAAGAGGAAAATCGGATACAAACCCGGATACATTTGGTTCGATAATGGCGTGTATCCATAAAATGGCTTTAAAGCCTTTGTTTGCAAGGGTTATAGAGAATTGCTTGCCTAATTACTATTATTAGATAAGTTTAAATCTATACTATTTTATTTAAATCATTTTCATTGTTTTCTGCTGTATCTTTCGTAATACGCTTACATTGTTTTTTAAAAATTTTGCTATTTTTTGCTCTATTTGAAGATCTTCTCTCTTTTTGCAACCATAGTTTTTTCATTGTTTTGAGTAATTTGTCTGTTATTCCATCTTTTGGAGCTGTATATATAGCAGTAAAAATAGCTAAATAGCGTTCTTCATTATTAGTAAATTCAAAAAAATTAAAACAAAAATTTTGATTAAGTCTATAATTTTTTTTATGCTGAAGGATTGTAATTGAGTGCTCTTTTTGCAAAAACGCCCATATCCAACGACATTGCTCCTCATTAGATTTATTTATCCAATTTAGAGTATTTTTTGAATTATATATCTTTATCCAATCTTTTTTATAACATTCAATTAAATCATTTGGATAGAAATACTCTAGATTGATATTTGTTAAATCGAAAGCATAACATTTATAAAATGTATCTATTCTTATGCGAGTTGTCTCATGATATGCAAGATAATTAAACATCAGTTGAATAGAATCCAACCTTTCTTTGTGAGAGGTTGGATTTTGGATTTGATTTTCAAAAAAATAGCAGATGACAATATCAATATACTTTCTGTACAGTGTAATATACCTCTTATGTTTAGGTAACCAATCGATCGATTCCCCATCTTGATTAGTAGGATTATCAGTAAATACAGGTAATATTATAGGATTTTGACATATTGTACGTAATTTATACCAAAGGCCCATACATGCCCTTTTATTATTTTTTAACCATGAAAAATCAATTTTGTTGAAATGATATTTTTCATAATATTGCTGTAATTCTTTTAATTTATTCTCAATATACTGTTTAAATAATATTATTTTTTTTTCATCTGATTCCTTTATAACCTTTAAATAGAGATTTTCATTAATTAATTTACAAAAATTAATAGGTAACATGCTTTTTATTTTCTGTCCATTAAGAACAATATAAAAATCATTTATTTTATTTATTAAATAATCATAAATAATAAAACAAGTGTAAAAATTCTTCGTATGTACAATTAATTTACCTTCATGGTCTCTAGTTATAATTGTTTTTTCCATTTTCTATCCACCTAAATTAATGAAGTAAAAAAGAAGTAAAAATGAATATATAATGAAGTATTTTTGAAGCAAATTTTAGACTTACTTACTTGTATTAACAACGAAAAATTGAATATATACTGAATTAAGGTTAATTAATATTATTATATAGAAGTCAATAGTACCCTATCTGAGTAAACCATCAGTTACTAAAACAGTAAAAAAATAATCTTGCTCCTTATCAAATAACTCTAATTTGATAAGGGCAACTAAATGCAAAATAAAAATTTTACTATTAATAAACAACTCAATGATCAACTCATTGCACACCTAAATAAGCTACAAGATAGATACTCAAAAATTTTACCGATTCGAATCGACATTCATTATGCTAAGGATGATGAGTTCAATACTGATATTGAAACAACCAAAAAAGAAATAATGTACTTTCTCTATCAAGCTATGCAACTTGAACTTGATATTGTAGGGTATGCTGTTGTTATGGAATTTAATCAGAATGAACATATCCATTTTCATTCTGTTTTTTATGTAAATGGTCAAAAAAGGCAAAAATACTATCCTATTTACGTTGCTCTGGAACGTGCATGGTATGAACTGACTAAAGGTTATTTATATGATTGTCAGCGGAATAATTATCATATTAATGGGCTAAGGGTGATAAATCATCACGATGATGAAGCATTTCGTTCTGTTTGTTATATGCTTAGTTATTTAGCTAAAACAGAACAGAAATCATTTTTTAAAAAGTGTTATAGCGATTGTCTATTTTTAAGTGAAGTCCCACCTCCAAGTCATCGAGGAAAACCTAGAACACTTGGTCTGAATAAATTTTTAATTTCTTCCCCTATTTAGTAACCCCAAAAAAACATTTCCTTC
Organism: Gilliamella sp. X-46; assembly: GCF_057063525.1. Lineage (NCBI taxonomy): Bacteria > Pseudomonadati > Pseudomonadota > Gammaproteobacteria > Orbales > Orbaceae > Gilliamella > Gilliamella sp. X-46. The sequence continues at coordinate 81,943 of NZ_JBXSQH010000007.1, forward strand.
ATTTTGGAAAATCACTATGAATCTTAAAAAAATACGTTTATACAAATCTGTCAACAAAACAGGCTAATTGATATAGATCCAATTCATATAAAGGAATAAAAAATGGACAACTACTATGACCTAATACTAAATAAGCTAAGAGCTCATCATAGATCGTTACTTACAAGTTATGGGAAGTTATATCCAGTCAGAATGGATTTTGCCTATCATGACGATGCCTATCAAAGGCAATATGGAATAGATGCGTATATGGATATGTTGAACTTGTCTGATTTAACATTACTTTCCAATCATATTCTTAGCATTGTTTGGGTAATGGCTTTTAATAAACAATACGGCTTTTATTTTCCAACCATGTTGTACTTTAGCTCAGAACAATATGCAAATTATAACGTTATTATGAATTCCGTTACCAATCTTTGGAAGAATGAAACTGATGGATATGGTATTAATGTTGAAAAAAAACTAACTCAGAATGCTTTATCTGAGTTAGCACAACTTTCGTGGAAGAAACATAATCCTCTTCATACTTTGTATATTAACAGCATGCATACTCTCAACCAAATTAATTGATCGTTTATAACGATCAATCAGATCCTAACTGATCGTTATAAACGATATGACAGAGCACAATATATTTCTAATAATAATGATGTATTTTAATTTAATAATAATTTAAGGAGATAAATAAAATGGCTAAATCTGATTGTGGCGAATGCAATGGTACAGGAGTCATCCCTTGTTCATTAGAATATGGCGGTGAACCCCATCCCGAAAATTGCCCTGTATGTGGTGGAGATGTTAATTTTACATTTCCATGTCCAGAATGTTCGGAGTATAAAGATGACTATTATGAGTAGTGTTAGATGGTTGGGTAAAAAACTTTACCAAGTAGGAGACTTTACGGTGACAGAAGTACTTCCATCAGTTATTGTAAGTTCTGCTAACTCCATTTTAAATTCAGATAAAGCAACAGATGAGCAAAAAGCAAAAGCTAAGAAAAGCTTAGCTCGTTATGAAAAAAACAAGAAGTATTAGTAATAAATGAGGCTCCTGTTCATAATTCTGTGTCATTTCCTCTTTTGCTACACAGTTTACCTAAATGACACAAAATATTGAACTCCTCCTCTAATCTTAGTCATGAAGCAAACTCATTTATCCGATTTGCTTCATATTTTCTCAATATGTTTCAACACTCTTATTATAAATAATTTTAAATAGATATCATTAGTTGAACATACCAATATGTCCGTTCAATTAACATTTTTATAAGGAGTGTACCATGTTAAATCGCCAAATATTACAAAACACCTTATTTTATTTATTAGAGCCTTCTTACAATCATTTTCATTCTTTATTTAAGTCGACAAATAAGGAAGCATGATATGTCAGATAAATTACCTTTACTACTTGATAAACTCTATCAGCTTTGTTTGACCGGTGGTTATGGTTTTTCCTCTGCTTATACATTAGCCGAGCAACATAAAGCCAATTTTCCTTTACATTCAGATAATCTTGATAAACTAATCAAACATGAAACAGACAAAGCAACAGCTACAGGTTTTATCACAGGGTTAGGCGGGATTGCAAGTTTACCTATAACTTTTCCAACAAACGCCTTAAGTGTCTTGTTTATTCAAATGAGGCTCGTTACAACCATTGCTATCTTGCAAGGTCATGATGTGTATGATGAAAGAATCAAAATCTTAATTTTCTTATCATTATGTGTGATGGCAAGCAAGTTAAGATTACAGCAGTTTTGTTTAGCTACATTGATGAAACAGCCAAATGAAGTAATTCGTAAAATAAGTCTATCGGTCATTAAACAGCTTATTAGTATTATAAGTGCAAAGCATAGCTTAAAGTTAATTAAAGTGATCCCGATTTTTGGTGGTGTGATGGGAGCTGCTGTTGATCGCATTATTACTTATCGCATTGGCCAATTTGCTAAAAATCAATTTAATCAAGTCTATTAGTTGAATAACACTAATAATTCAATTATCTAAAAATTCACCCATTTATAAATTTATCTCATTAATTTCAGTTTTTACATAAAGAGATTATGTTTTGCTCAGTCTTAATAGGAGAAAAAATGAAAACTAACTATTCAACAAAGCGCATTGTGACAACAGCGTTAAAATTGCTCGAAAAGCAGATGAAAATAGAAAAAAATCAGTTCACCAAAACGAAACAGGTTATTGATTACCTTAGATTAAAATTAACACAAAAAGAACGAGAACACTTTGTTGCTATGTACCTAAATAATCAACATCAGTTAATTAAAGTAGAAACACTTTTTATGGGTACAATTAACTCTGTGGAAATCCATCCCAGAGAAATAATTAAGCAAGCACTTAGGTATAATGCAGTAGCAGTTATTTTTGCCCATAATCATCCATCAGGCGAATCGCAACCAAGTAATGCAGATCGTAATATTAATCAAAAGCTAACAGAAATATTAAATATCGTTGATATCCGAGTATTAGATCACATTGTGATTGGTAAACAATCGTATTTTTCTTTTGCAGAGCGAAGTTGGCTCTAATTTTCAAATGTATTAAAAGTAAATATATTGATCGTTTTTAACGATCAATAAGATCTTATTGATCTGTTTAAACGATATGACTTTATTTAAATAATCGATGAAAATATAAACTTAATTCAAACAATAGCTAGTATGTGTCAAGTTAAGTTTCGGGTACCACACAAAAATACAATTTAAGTAAAGTTAATTAATTCTTTTTTCCATAAGGAATAACAATGAAAAAAATAACAATTGTTTTATCAGTACTGATTCTCACGGCGTGCGGAGACTCATCACAGGTTAAGCAAGTTAAAGATTATGTATATGACAATATCGACTCAACTCTTACTGTCGGTAATGCGCTTGATAACCGAAATATCTGTAATAAAACGAAATGGGATTCATATAAAGATGAACGAGATCGAAATATTGTTGAATATACTTGTGAATTTAAAAAGGATCGTCCAAATCAATTTTTAAACCTAACATTTTCTGGTGCAGCAGGAAATTTAAAAACTATGTTTGTAGATAAAAATATCAATATTACATTAGATGATTATCAAAAATTTAAAACAGAAGAAGAACGAAATAAGAATGTTAAATATCCCCATTATACGGTGTATAAAAATCACATTGATGCAAAAGCTAGAAGCTACATTGAAGCGAAAGCTAAACTGGTTATTTATGATGAGTTGAAGAAAGCACTTATTGAAATAGAAAAAAGCAATGCTTTAGCTCGCTATCAGGAAAATAGAAAATATCTTTTATCAAATAAAGCAGCAATAGAAATGGAAATAGGTGATGCCTCTGATATCTATGGCTATAATGATGATCCAAATAAGGGAATTATAGGTTATGCTCCTTTTTTTCAGTGGTATTTTTTTTATGATAATTTAACCTATTACTATGCAAGTAAGAATGAATTAAGTAATAAAGATCTTGCTAAAAGAATAAAACAAATTAAAGAAGATATAACCTCTATCCAAAAAATATTGGAAAAACATGGTTTAGCCTTTTCTACAGAAAAGTCCAAATTAGTTAATCTTTATAATGATGATTCTAGATTGAGTTACGAATATCTACTTCAAGGTAATTCAGCCAAGAATATAACCTTAAATACGAAGGATGGTAAAAAAACATTATCTGTTAAAAATTATCAGGAACTTTTAGCCTATTTGGAGGGAGTAGAAAATGGCATAGTCAGAGGTATTGTAGAAAAAGTAATTGATCCATATAATCAAAACCTAACTAACGAAATCAATCGATTTGAAAAACTCAAAAAAGATATAAAAACTGAAAGTTATCAGCAAAAAATAAAATGGGTCCTAATAGGTGAAAGAAAGCCATCATTAACGAGTTGTGAGTTAGAATTTAAAGTCGATGGATATCCACCCGTAAAATCTGACTCAAGTATGTCATCATCTTGCTTTGAAAATTCCTATAAAAGTAACTATGTTGATCAAATTTATAATCAACCTATTATGAGTTTTATAAATATGGTTGCAAATTAATCAATTAGTATGCTTATAAACTGCTTTGTAAAAACAAGCAGTTTATGCTCCAAAGTAGTAAAAAAATATTGTTGTTACCTATCTATTGAATGTAATTAACCCACATCACTCAATAGAGGTACAACAATGTCAACATTCTTATCCCCTTTGGATGCACAAACACATCCAGATTACCTAATTGATATGAAATATATCACCACACTCACAGGCATGACAGATAAATGGTTTTATGCCTTGATAAAACAAAATAAATTTCCACCCCCCATTAAACTAGGAAGATCCTCGCGTTGGCGTCTAAAAGAGGTTGAAGCATGGATAAATACCAAAACTAATTAACAGTTAAATTTCTATTAACCAATAGCCGCATAGTCAAATATGTGGCTTTTTTTATGTCTAAATTTCTATAATTGAGGAATTTCGTTATGTCCTTAACTGATTTAAAAATAAAATCAGCCAAACCACACGATAAACAATATAAACTTTCTGATGGTGATGGTTTATTTTTGATTGTTCACTCCAACGGTTCTAAATATTGGCGTTTTCGCTATTATTTTAATGCTAAAGAAAAATTAATGTCGATAGGCCAATATCCTAATGTTTTATTAAGCGAAGCTAGAAGGCTACGAGACGAAGCCAAATCATTACTAGCTAGAAATATTGATCCGCAGGTAGAAAAGAAAGCAAAACAGTTTGAAGATGAAATACAAGTTACTTTTGAACAAATTGCTCGTAAATGGTGTACCAATAATAAAACTTGGTCTGAGCCACATAGAGCAAAAGTACTACGAACATTAGAATTGTATTTATTCCCTAAAATTGGCGCTTATTCTATTTCAGCATTAACTACTCGTCAATTAATTGTTCCAATTAAAGCTGTTGAAGAACAGGGGCGTTTTGAAGTCGCTAGCCGATTACAGCAACGTACTTCAGCAATAATGCGTTATGCAGTACAAAATGGTTACATCTCTTATAACCCTGCTCAAGATTTAAAAGGGGTAGTGAGTAAAGTAAAGGTTAATCATCGCCCTGCACTTGAACTCGAACAAATACCTGAACTTTTAGAACGCATTGATAATTTTAAAGGACGAGAGTTAACCAGATTAGCAATTAAACTTTCTCTACTTATATTTATTCGTTCTAGTGAACTACGATTTGCTCGTTGGTCAGAAATTGATTTCGATAAAAAGATTTGGACTATTCCAGCTGAAAGGGAAGAAATTGATGGTGTACCTCATTCTCACCGAGGTTCAAAAATGAAAACGCCTCATTTAGTTCCGCTAAGCGATCAAGCAATTGAGATTTTAAAACAAATATATGAAATTAGTGGAATGTATGAGCTGGTATTTATTGGCGATCATTCTGCAAGAAAACCAATGAGCGAAAACACAATCAACAAAGCACTTCGAACAATGGGTTATGACACCAAGACAGAACTTTGTGGACATGGTTTTAGAACTATGGCTTGTAGTGCATTGGTTGAATCGAATTTATGGTCACGAGATGCAGTTGAACGCCAGATGAGTCATCAAGAACGTAATGGCGTTAGAGCCGCTTATATCCACAAAGCACAACACATTATCGAACGAACTAAAATGGTTCAATGGTGGGCTGATTACTTGGATTCAATCCGCACTGAGTTTATTATGCCTTATGAGTTCAAAACAAATTAAAAAACACCTCACTGTTTAATTCATTTCTCAATATCAATTAATATCAAAAAATTAAGGAATTGTTTATGCAAACATTACCTAGTGTATCATCATGCCTAAAATCCACTACGGTGGGTTCTGGTATGATCTCAGTATTTATCACCCATTTAGAAAAATATAACGAAGGAAAATTGATCGGCGAATGGCTAGAGCTACCAACAACACCAGAAAAAGTAAAACAATGCTTTAAACAAATTGGCATTGATAATGTTAATTACAAAGAGTTCTTTTTAAGTGGTTACAAATCGTCTGTATATGGCATAACAAATTATATCTCTGAAAATAGCAATCTTAATGAACTAAATTATTTAGCCTGTAAACTTGATGAATTGAATCATGATGAAATGGAAATCTATGAAGCAGCCATTGACATTGGCGTAAATATTAATTCAATTACAGACTTAATTAATCTAACGGATAACTTAGATTGTTTTCAATGTCTATATAACATCAGCAATGAATATGATTTAGGTTTCTACTGGATTGCTGAAAGTGGTTGTTATAGTTTAAAAGAACTCGGTAACTTAACTAATTACTTTGATTACAAACGATATGGCCATGATATTGCACTTGAACAAAGTGGCACATTTTATTCTGGTAATTATATCTATTATACAGGTGAAATTTTTAGTTCCGATTACGATGGTAAAAGCGTTCCTGAAGAGTATTGTATTTCTACTATTTCAAAATGTATTGAATGATTAGTTATTCCCCTTATAAAGCTTATTTAAAGCTTTATAAGGGGAATTCATTAGTGATTTAAATTTTTGTTTGTGGCACTATTTTATCTTTTTATGTATAAATTTTGTGAGCTATTTCACAAAAATAATGTAATATTTGCAATATAAATTCATTTATTGCATTTGGATAGTGTGAATATTCAAGAGTTAATACAAAAAATTACCGATATCACCATTTGGAAAAAAGGGGATCAACGAGCACCTCATAAACCATTATTGCTTCTATATGTTCTATCACAATATAGACAAGGCCACGAGCGTTTATTTAATTATGGTACGGAAATTGAAGCTCCTCTTTTTGATTTATTGAATCGCTTTGGGCCACAGAGAAATCATTATTATCCAAATATGCCCTTTTGGCGTTTACAAAGAGATGGCTTTTGGCAATTGACTAATATTGAAAATTGTATTAATAACAATAAACCGAGCAAAGAACCAACCAGCAAGCAGCTTACATCATGCCAAGTTTATGGTGGATTTGATGAACCAACCTACCAATATCTAACAAAACATCCTCTTATTATTAATCAATTGGCTGAAAAAATTTTAAATCAGCACTTTCCCGAAAGTATTCAGGAAAATTTAATCAATCAACTTGAATTTGATTTTACTGATTTTTACCGTCAACGAGATCCAAAGTTTAGACAGTTGGTGTTACGGGCTTACAACTATCAATGTGCTATCTGCGGTTATGATTTAAGGCATGACTCAGTTTCAATTGGTCTTGAAGCTGCCCATGTAAAATGGAAACAACATGGAGGGCCTTGTATTGTAAATAATGGTTTAGCTCTTTGTTCATTACATCACTCCGCTTTTGATATGGGCGTAATAGGTCTAAATAGTGACCTAAAAATCAAAATATCCAACGGTACTAATGGTAATCAAATGGTAGAAAAGCTATTTTGGGATTTTGATGGTAAAAAAATTCTCTTACCAAGAACAAAAGAAGATTATTTACATGATCAGTTTATCGAATGGCATTTCAAGGAAGTGTTTAGATATTAAAAATTTTATTAAATATCGATTTATTTGATTCCTACAATTTAGCGATTCAAAGATAGAAAACAAAACGTCAAACGATTATTAATTTTTATAATACAGTAAAACACCTTATCAGTTTTTAGAAGATTTTTTAATCATGATGTGTAAAAAACTTAGGGAATTTCCTACAAATAAAGCATTAATTTTATATATTCATTACAGTAAATAACGTGAATAATTCCTATAGTTAACAATATAAATTATCAGAATAAAGTCTGAGCTTAATCTTTAATTAACATTAACAACTCAGCAACAGATTTTCCTAATGCTAAGGCAAGTAATGGTGGAACAGCATTACCTACTTGAGTATATTGAGGAACTTCAAATTTTCTCATTTGCCCCCCTGTTGTTACTTTAGAACGGAAGACAAAATCGTCTGGAAATGATTGTATTCTTGCCATTTCTCGAACTGTTAATACTCGCAGTTCTTTCTCATCATAATGGCAAGCATCATCAGGAATAGATAGAGCTGCGGGAGCTGGAGCATTGGCGTTTAGCGCTTTTTGAGTTTGTTTTTGAGTTGGATGCAACTTTAGATATTTTTCAAAATCTGTTTTATTCTGAAAAGTAACCATCTGGTTATTATCTTGTAAATATTCAAATGGTTTCAAATCTTGCCAAACATCTTCCGGTAAATAGTCTTCTTCACCTTTTAGAATACTAAAAACAGCATTCCTAATACGTCGATTATCACATTCCTGTAATATTTGATAAATTCGGAATCGGCATCTTACCAATTGGCTATTATTACGTAATTCATGATTACTAATTTTTTTTCTTGCTTTTAATATAGCAGTAAACTCAGTATTTAATGCTTGAATAAACGATGATGGTTTTGATGGATTATTGATCTTGAGATCATCCAATGCTGATTTTACGCAAACCTCGTTATGAGCGACTAAATGTTTTAGAAAAGAGTTTTTGAATAATGATAAATGCTCAGGTATCGATACATCGAAATACGGAAGGGAACCAAAAGATACTTTGTCTGCATTTTTTTGTATTGAGGCATAAAAAGACATCGATGGTGTAAATAAGATTTCTTCTGCACTTTTTTTTATAAAAAGTGACTTTAATTTTTGGAAAATATCATGACGAATAGCTAACATGATAAAGCGTGGTCGGTTTTGTGGTACGCCGGCAAATCTTGCATTTACATGTAGGCAAAGTGGAACATATTTTTTTGTGGCAAATACTTTAGCAACTTCAAACCAAGCATGATATAAAGAGCCATCTTTATCTTTAAATGCACGTAAAATACCCGTTACATTTTCAAGTAAAACTATTTTAGGTTGGATTTTAGAAACGAAATTTGCAAACTCCCAAGGAAGTATATTTTTATCACTATCTTTTTCACGTAAACCCGCCATACTAAAACTTTGACATGGTGGGCCTCCTGAAATGAGGTCTACTTCAGAATCATTGAATGCAGATTTAAAAGACAATAATAACTCATTATCACTATCAACTAATTTGTTTAGCTCAATAATGTTTCCAATAATAAGTGAGTTTTTTAATTGTTTTTTATCACTTGGAATATCACTGAAACCAGTGTTTATAGAAGGGTAATTAAATGGGTTTTCTCTTAAGCGCTCAAGCAAGCTATCAAATTGACTAGAAAGCCAAAATGCTTTTTTAGGTTTTTTATTCTTTTTTGCTAGATCTTCAAAATTTTCATTAAAAAAGTTATAAGCAAATGTTTCTGCAGCCATTGGTGATAGTTCGTTAGCAAGGGTGAGTTCAAACCCGGCTTTTTCTAGTCCTAGAGATAAACCACCACAACCAGCAAATAATTCGATATGACTAAACTTTTTTTGAGACTTCAATTGATATACCTAAACAAAAATATTAGAAGTGAATTCTAAACTAGAAAAGAGGAAAAGTCCAGGGGTTAACTATATTGAATTTGACTTTTGCGTGTTGTCTCGATATTCTTAAAGATAAGGCTTAGAGAGAAGCCGCCAGTCCACGCTCGTAAAGACTCATTCGTCCTCTCTGTAATAAAAAATCGTTTCAATTGCACTTTTAACTTATTTGTGGGCAGTAAGTTTAGTGCATGTATTTCTTTGAAATTTTTTATTACAGGGAGGAAACATGCCTAAAGAACATCCTTATATTGCTCATTTAAAGAAGCAAGCTAAAACACTTAAAAAACAAAGTAATATTACTAGTACAAAAGCATTAGATGATATTGCTCGCCAGAAAGGTCATTCTAGCTGGAAGGCTTTACTTCGAGATTTCGAAAAAAATCAAAATTTAAAAACGCCAACCGCTAAAATTTCAACAACTTTTGTTGAAAGTGATGATATTGAGCTTGATGCAGAAGATCAGGAATTATTAGCTGAAGAGCGTAAAGAGGAGCTGCCATCAGATATTAAGCTTAATGTATTAGAGAACCAAAAAACATTGGCATCCCATTCTATTGATTATTCTATTTTTGAACCAACAAAAACAGGACTGAAAAAATCAATTCTTGATGCAACACAACCAGTGAGAACCCATTTTGAACTTGCTAAGTTTCATCACTATGCTAAACAACAGCAAGGAATTGAATTTAAGAAAATATCTAAAGCATTCTTTTTATCTCCATCGACGATTCGCGAAACCAAAATGAGTCTATATCGGCCGGTAACGAAGAAGGGTGACCCAAGGATGTGGTTTACTGCTTTAGGTACTTTTGCTGAGGCTGGCGATCAAATTGCTATCATTATCTTTAATCAAGTTCCTTACTTGCTAAATCTAAGTAAAGTTAATCTGAATAATGAATTAAAAGCGCTTAGGAGTAAAATTAGTAGCTTTATTTATGAATATACAAAACAGACGAATACGATTGCTGATGAGCTATTATTTAAATTAAAAGAATTGGCTAAAAAACCGATAAAGGCAATCGGACATGGTGATACCACGGTAGGAATGTCAATTGAATGTGCGCTTGGCATTCCCCCTAACTCGAGTAAACAACCTGATTATAAAGGTATTGAATTGAAGTCAGGTCGAGGAAATAAAAATAAAACTCGTACCACACTTTTTGCTCAAGTAGCTGATTGGTCAAACAGTCATTGTAAAAGTAGTGCCGAAATTTTAGATAAATATGGCTACCAAAGGGAAGAGGATTTTAAACTATACTGTACATTAAGTACCCAGCAAAAAAATAGCCAAGGTTTAAGATTTGAAATAAAGGAAGATATGCTTTATGAGTGGCATATAACAGAAAAGAATGGTAAAGAACTCAAAGAGCCAGTTGCTGTATGGAATGGCTCCATGTTACGTTCACGATTACATGAAAAACATTCAGAAACCTTCTGGATTGAAGTTGAGAGTATTTTTATCAACGGCGAAGAATATTTTAACCTTAAATCAATAATTCATACTAAATCGCCATTATTAAATCAGTTAATGCCTTTAATTGAGAATGGTGTAATCACTATGGACCACCTAATTAAAAGGAATGCAAAAAACAATCGTGTTTCAGAAAAAGGTCCATTATTTAAAATTGACAAACGGAATTTGGAATTACTATTTCCTAAGCCTGTTAAGTACCAATTAAATTAACTTTTAAAGAGGCATTTACAGTTATATTGATATAGGTTTTATTTTTCTGCTCTCCCGCTCAAAATTAGTTTTCGGTAAAAGTGTCAACTATTCAGGCAGAGGGAGAGGGGTGAGTTGGTTTATTATAGAATTTGGTGACAAAATTGCCATCGCTTCTAATTGGAAAATACAAAAATATGGGGTAGGTCTCCTTGTGTAGGGGCATATATTTAAATATTATGTTGCCACAGATTTATTAAATTAATTGTATCGCTATTTGGCGCTTTGTCTTTAGGTAATCTATCAACTTGTAAAACTACTGGTGTATGAAATGCTACACCGGATACCACACAAACTCCTGCTGGCAGTTTAGGTATTTGACTACGATCATTACTATCAAGAGTGCTAATAGCATTTTTAAGTAAATTAAGATCATTTTCATTAACTAAACGATGCAAAAAATAATTATGTAATTGTGAAATAATTGTAGGTGATATGTCCGCAGGTCTTTGGCTTGCTATCGTTATAAAAAAACCAAATTTTCTACCCTCTTTAATAATTTCCTCGAATAATTCTAAACGATAATCTTTCCATGAGTTTGCTTCTCTTGTTGACTGTTCGGATAGAATATTATGAGCTTCATCAATAATTAAATGAAAAGATTTTGATTGTCCATTTGGCAAGCTATCAATAACAGCCTTATGATGATTAAAATATGTTTTAGCCAATAGCATAGCAATTGTTTTCTTCATTCCTGCATTGCAATTTCTTAATGAAAGAATTTGTATAGGCTTTTGCCTTGCCTCTTCAAAACTATCAACTATTTCAATTACTTTTTTCAAATCTTTTTGTACTGCACTGATTTTACTAATAAGAGGACTTATATGTTCATATTGAATAAAATTATTAGTTGTAGAATTAATGAGCTGTAACTGTGCTCTTACCATAACTTCAAGAAAAGGATTATTTTGTGAATCAACTTCTTCTTGCAGGTTAAAATTATCTATATCAACTGCCTGAATATCTGCTGTAGCACAATAGTTTCTAAGTTGATTTTTTACATCATTAGCTGAATTAAGATGGACGTTGGTTTTAGAATTAAAAATGTATTTTGAGGTTGTAGCGTTCCAGATGATACCAATTGCTGTTAATAAATTTGATAAGTTATTTGTTGCTTCAGTATCTATTTCTTTTAATAAAGAATGAAGTATAATTAATGTTTCTTTATGTTGGTTTACACCAAATATATTATCAAAAGTTTTATTAAAATAAGATGTTAAAGGGGCTTGTTCATTATAAGAGATACTTCTATTTTTGCTATTGACTAAATGCTTTAAAAAAGGCGTTTGTGTTTTTTCAGAAGCAGAGTACAAAACAGATAATAATTCAGCATCCCAAAATTCAGTTGCAGAAATTTGCAATTTTTGTTGCCCATTTCTTTCATGAGTACTTAAATTAAGATAATTAGCATATGTCTCATACTTATTATAAATATTCTGATACTCACCATTAAAATCTATTAATACAAAAGAAGATTTATTTTTAAATTGCTGAACTTTCTTTTCAAAAAGAGACATATATAATTTAGCTAATGTATTAGATTTTCCACTTCCTGTATTACCAAAAATACCTATATGTGAAGCAAATACATTATTAATGGGAATATTAATAACATTACCTTCTGATAATGTTTTACCTAATTCAATAGAGTCTTCATTACTTTCCTTAACACCATTTACATTAGTGTTCTTATTTCTCCCAGTATAATCATAAAGTTGATCTAGCTGTCTGGTATTAACTAAATAAAGATCATCTCCTATCATAGGTAAATACTTAACACCTTGGTTGAATAAATTATTTTCAAAGTAACCAAGAATATTAATTTCTATATATCTATCATAGCTTTTGTGTATAGGGGTGCCTTCTGGCAAAATTTTCGGTTCTATAACTTCTTCACCTTCTATTTTCCCAATAAGATCAATATAGCCTTTACGTATAAGTATAAACTCATTAATACTTATTCCTCTGTATATTTCGCCATTAAAAAAGTAACTCATTTTATTAAGATGTGGCTTTACAAATGCTTTTACTTTTGTGCCTCTAACAGCAGATACATGACCAACACAAAATTGTTCTATCATAATTTATTTTCTTCATTTGAATTGAAAAGATAAGATATAAACTTAGTAAAATTGATTTTCTCTTCATCTGAAGGAGGCTTTATAATTTTTATATTTTCAAAATTAATTAAATCCTCTGGAACTTTAGTTCCTATGGATAAGCAAAAAATATAGACAATTAATTGTTTGTTAGACAAAGATCTCTTAACAATTTCTCTAATATGTTCATCTGCAAATGAAAAACCAAAACAAATAAGCAATGTTTGTGGTTTTTCTAATTCATAGCTTAATAACCTAAGGCACTGATAGTAATGTTGCTGAAAAACTGTTTCTTCAAATTTTTTCTTAGTAGGATTAACAATCGCAATCTTATTATATTCACTTATAAACTTATCTAAAAAACCTCTTGTTCTTCTGAAAATTGAAAAGCATTTTTACTAAAATCAGGGGATAGTTCAATAAGCCATTTATTTTTTAATTCTTCAATAACTTTTGAATTGTTAACATCACTCAATAGACTATCTATTTCTTGAATATAATGATGTGGATATTCTACAGAAATACTACTGTTTTCTTTCTTCCATGAAATAGAACCATGAACTTTAATTAAATTAAGCATTGGTATTTCATAACGATAATTATCTAAAGTACCTTGATGAGCTACAGATAGATGAAAATTGCTTATACTAAGGGATCGTTTGATTAAACCTGTACTCCCATCATTTAGAATAAACTTATGAGTTTTATGTAATTGGTCAGCACATCTTTCAAAAAAAAGATCGTAGTTAGTTGTAAAAATATTAGCTCTATGAATATCTTTTTGCTGTTTTCTTTCTAAAAACTGTATTAATTTTACTATAAAACTCAAATAAGATTCGAAAGTGCTACTTATCTTGTTAATTTCTTCTATATTGTCCGGTGGCGGCTGTAAACAAAATGCTTTTTGAATAATATTAATATAATAATTAAAGAGTATAAATTTACATACAGTTTCTTTATTTTGATTTTGCTCAAGTAATGTTTCATAAGACGTTTCATCAATCAACTTTAAGGTTGGTATATAATCAGCTGATGCTCCTGAACCTATTAGAAAATTTATATTTTTATCAAAACTATCTTTTGTTGAAAAAATATCATTAGTCATATTAATTAGTTCTCACCGCGCAATAATATATTAATGATATTATCTAATTATTTATTTTTAGTACAGAAATCTTAACCAGAAAATAAACAAATATTTCATTTATGATATAAATAAAATCATAAGAGAATACATCAAGTTTAAAAAATTCAGTACAGGGTTCCAAAAATAGGTCTTTGATTATCCTTTATCTAATATATATTTTTCATTAACTGATATTGCTAGGGGCTGTTGATCTTTTCTGTACATAAATTACTCAACAATACGTTGGCAGCCACATTAACATAAATGCCAGTGATACCATACTAGCATAATTCCTTTCTAACTTATCGTATCTAGTTGATATTGAACGATATTGCTTGATTCTAGCAAAGGCATTCTCGACTAAATGACGATAGCGATAAAGGCACCTATCCATACTGCTTTTATCTATATCCTTACCATAATCATGTCGTTGTCCTTCAGAAAGCTCAAAACAAATAGGCAAACCACCACTATCAACCGCAAGATGAATTTTAGTTGAATGACCACCACAGCTCTGACCTATTTGCTCGGAATGCTCCGTTGCAGCG
>NZ_JBXSQH010000008.1:0-69015 GCF_057063525.1 Gilliamella sp. X-46
TGGTTATAAGCCTTTAAAAAAAGACCTTCTTTCAAAAAATGTATCGGATTTTCACTTAATGCTAATTTTTGTTCTATTTCCATTACATGACTTCTCTTTATTTATTTGATTTTACCCCTGAGCCACCCGCCATCGACACTTCCAGCGTCGCCGGCGGGGGGCGGCGCGATTGTGGCTTCGCCGCAACAGCGCAACCCTAAGGGAATATGCCCCAACTGACGCGGGGGCGTTATTCTTTGTTAGATTGTCCTCTCAGGCACCATAACCGCCCCCGCGGCCCAAGGATTAAGGACTAAACGCTAAAAACTAAGGTGCGGTGCAAAGGCCAGAGCGGGAGTTGTAGGCACTGTAGCCGTAGACGCCGCCGTTGCCCGAGTAGACAGAGAACTGGTAGCTACCTGTGGCGTCACTCGACCAGTAGTCGCGATCGACGAAGCCCGCATCAGCGTAGCGGTACGGGCGGCCCCACTCCGTGAAAAATCCTGCACCTATGTGACGCATGTAAACATTATTACTAGACGACGGCACGGCGCCTACTGCACCTTGACAATGTGAACCTGAATTAAAACCAGAACAAGTCGCATTAGTTAAATCCCTTACCCGTGGCATACGATAACCCAAACCACGACACCAAGATATTTGCTCAGACTGACTAGCGTATTTACCACCCCGATTGACGAACCACTGCCTCAACACAAATCCATAACGAACCTCATTACCTCGACCATCCCTACCGACCAACTCAAATCTCTGTGGCAAAGATAGCGACGGAGTAAGCCGACTAGGATTACTTGAGTTTATTTGAGCATCAGTTGCCCTAGGACCACTTAACATTACCCGTGTTACATTCTTGGATTTATCAGTAATCCATTGATCGGCTTGGACAGTATTTCCCAAAGGGTCTGTGAATGTACCAGAACGCGGCCTTATCCAACTCACCGTCGCACCTAGACTGCCACTTGTGTTAACTGTCCAATTCAACTGACTTCCATCGATACCTGCTGGCAACTCCAAATCAAAATACAACCCATCAGCACCCGTTGTAGGAAAATTTTGGTCGTAAGATGATGAACTCGTTGACTGAGTTAAAAAACCCTTTGTAGGACTCCATATGTTAGATGGGCCGGCGTAATTGCCTGTGCCAATAGAAGTATTTGGCCTGACCGAACAAATAACAGGCTGTGACGACAAAGTGATATAATAATCCGCCGTCCCTCCGTAAAACCGACTTGTCCTTGGCACTCCATACTGTGTAGTTAAACTTCCCCCTGTACTATCTAAAGTGACCTTATAAGGCGCTTTACATAGATTTAATGTATCACTACGATTAACGATAGTGCCATTTTTATCCTTTATTGTTAAATCTATACGCCCTGATGCTGTAACACCATTTGTACCCTGACCATCCCCATCATCATCTCCCCACTTCCCTTGGCTGATTAGACTATTTAAACTAATAGAGGTTGCACCCGACGGTATTACCATATGAATATCATTAAATGTATAATTACCTCTAGGTAACATTATCGGATTGGCAGCACTTGATGTGTTAGTTGACCGACTGATACGTCTTCCATCTGGCAACTCGATTGCCAAAAAAGTATCCGTATTAGTTGCCTTTGTCTGTCCCCCATCAAACGTTAAATATGGCGGAGTACCTTCAATGACTCTTGATGTATGTGCCGTTAATGCCACAGAACCCTGTGAATACGACAACAACAACACCACGAAGAACAACGCCGATTTAGATAACAATGAAGGTTTAAACAATAACCTCGGTTTGAATAGTAATGACGGCCCTAATAACCACTTGGATATCGACGATAATTTTGCCGAACATGTGGCCGATGACCTGACCAAAGCGGTTTCCGACGATGTTTCCAAAGATGTTACCGAAGTACCCGCCGAAAACATCGCCAGTAAAAACCTCGATGACGGCGTCCATTTCGCTACGCGAAATGACCTCGCTGATGAAAATAAGAACTGTGTCTGTTTTAGACTACGGTGATATTGAAAAAGATTTTGGGCGTAGGTTTGGCAGGCCAGATGCCAGATGCCAGATGCCATAAATGGTAACGCATTTTGCTTATCCTGTCAAGTAATTTTTTGTTTTATTTGCACTTTTTATAATTATCCGCTCGACTAATGAGCTTTCCCTTGCTTTAAAAGCGCTTAAATTATAACCGGTTGATTAATAATGCGCTAGTTTTTTTGTTAAAAATTTGTAAGGTTTTGTTAATTGCGGGCGGTTAAGCTTTTGTTGGCGTGTTTTGGGGAATGGTTTTGGTGAGTTTTTTTTGAATAAAAAACATTAATAAAATCAATACCTTTCCTGACCGATTTTTGAGTGGTTAAATGGCTGTTATTAGGACACTTAATTCGTGGTTTTGTTGATTCGCTAGATTCAATATCTTGCCAAGATTGTGCATCAATTGATTTTGCTATTTTTAAATAGTATTTAAGATAATAAAAAAGAGGGACATCCCTCTTTTTTTATGAGCCGGCGCGATAATTAGGTGGCTCTTTGGTAATAAGGACGTCATGGACATGGCTTTCTTTCATGCCTGCGCCAGTAATACGGTAGAATGTCGACTTTGTCCGTAAGTCATTAATTGTTGCGCAACCAGTTAGCCCCATGCAAGATCTTAACCCCCCCATTTGTTGGTGAATAATTTCTTTTAGTGGACCTTTATAGGCAATGCGCCCTTCTATGCCTTCTGGCACAAGCTTGTCGGCAGCGTTATCGGTCTGGAAATAGCGGTCAGAAGACCCTTTTGCCATTGCACCTAGTGATCCCATTCCACGGTATGATTTATAAGCTCTACCTTGGAATAACTCGATTTCACCAGGGGCTTCTTCGGTACCGGCAAACATTGAACCCACCATTACACAAGAAGCACCTGCTGCGATCGCTTTAGCGATATCACCAGAAAAGCGAATTCCACCATCAGCAATAACTGGGATGTTGTGTTTTTGTGCCACTTCGACCGCATCCATAATAGCGCTAATTTGTGGTACGCCAACACCCGTGACAATGCGAGTTGTACAAATAGATCCTGGCCCAATGCCAACTTTAACCGCGCTAACACCGGCATCAATTAAGGCTTTGGCGCCTTCGGCTGTTGCAATATTGCCACCAATAATTTGTAGATCAGGATAAGCCTTTCTTGCTTGGCAAATACGCTCTAGTACACCTTCTGAATGGCCGTGTGATGAATCAATTAATAATACATCAACACCCGCCTCAACTAATGCAGCAATGCGCTCTTCATTTCCGGCTGCAGCACCAACAGCAGCACCTACACGTAGGCGGCCTTTTTCGTCTTTACAAGCATTAGGTTTTTGTTCCGCTTTATTATAGTCTTTGACGGTGATCATGCCTTTTAGGTGGAATCGTGAATCAACAACAAGAACTTTTTCAACACGGTGTTCATGCATTTTTTGCAATACGATTTCGCGTTGCTCACCTTCTTTTACAGTAACTAAACGTTCTTTTGGCGTCATAACAGCTGTAACGGGTAAAGATAAATCAGTTGCAAACCGGACATCGCGTGCAGTAATAATTCCGACTAACTCTTGGCTTTCAGTTACAACTGGAAACCCTGCAAAACCATATTCTTTTGCCAATTCAATTACTTGTCTTATAGTGGAAGTAGGTAAGACAGATACAGGATCTTGCACAATACCACTTTCATGCTTCTTAACACGTCTTACGTGATTAGCTTGATTTTCGATGGACATATTTTTGTGTATAAAACCAATTCCGCCTTCTTGTGCTAGCGCAATAGCAAGATCAGCTTCAGTAACTGTGTCCATTGCGGCAGATAGCATTGGAATATTGAGCTTTATTGTTCGGGTTAGTTGAGTGCTAATATCGGCTGTGTTAGGTAATACCGTTGAATGAGCTGGAACTAACAATACGTCGTCAAACGTGAGGGCTTCTTTAATTATGCGAGACATGACAATATTCACCATTGGGTTGGATTGTTGATAAAATATTGCCGAAGCATTTTACTCACTTTTACTATAAAAAACCAGCGATATTTAGTGTTAGATGCGATTTATTATCGCAAGCTATTTACGATTGGCCATTAAAATATAGTTAACATCGATATTTGGTCCTAATTGAAATTGGTTTTTTAATAAATGGTATTCCATTCCTATTACATCACCAACAATTAGCTCAGCTTGTTCAACAAGTGTCATTAATTCTGATGGGCGAATAAAACGATTAAAGTCGTGCGTACCTTTGGGTACTAAGCGAGCAATATATTCTGCCCCATAAATTAATAATAATTTGGCTTTATGATTACGATTGATGGTCGATAAAAACAGTTTGCCTTCGGGTTTAAGTAATGTTGCACAAGCTTGAATAATCGAAAACGGATCAGGCACGTGTTCTAATAACTCCATGCAGGTAATCACATCATAATGCCCAGGGTATTGTTGTGCATGATCTTCAACCGTTTGTTTTTGATAATTGATCGTAAGGCTATTTTGTTCGGCATGAATTTTGGCAACGCTAAGCGATTCATCTGCAAGATCAATGGCGGTCACATTTGCCCCTAATTTGGCTAAGCTTTCAGACAAAATCCCACCACCACATCCTACATCAAGTACGGTTTTGTTAGTTAACGATCCGCATTTTTGTTGTACATAATCCACTCGCAATGGGTTGATTATATGTAGTGGTTTGCATTTGCCATTTGGGTTCCACCAATCAGCAGCAAGTTGTGAAAATTTGTCAATTTCGTTTTGGTCTATATTTTGTGACATGATGGCTCTTTAATATCAATAAAATCTAATATCAACTATATGCTATGTGTTTGTGATTATCAATAAATGGCCCAAATTATTCTTCTTTGTAAGATAGCAACCCATTGCAATCATCTTAAAATTGAATATGATACCTGTCTATTTGACCTGCTAAATTTTCATACAGATTTAACTAATAACCTGAATAATATCTTGTTTATAGGTTTATTTCATGGCATGATCAAAGGTTTATTAACAAAAAAAACGCTATTCACAACGCTGAATTAAATTAATAAGACTAAAGGAAAAATATTAATGAGTACTGGTACTATGAAAAAAAACCACTCACAATGGAGCTCGCGCATGGGATTTATGCTTGCTGCGGCAGGTTCTGCTGTTGGGTTGGGTAATATTTGGAAATTTCCATATATGGCAGGTCAAATGGGCGGTTCTGCATTTGTACTTACCTATTTACTATTTATGTTTCTTATCGGCTTGCCGATTTTAGTTTTAGAATGGCTAATTGGCCGTCGCGGGCAAAAAAACCCAATCCATACAATGGAAGATGTCGCTGTTTCAGAAGGCCGTTCAAAATCTTGGCGCTGGGTCGGTATTATTGGTGTAGTAGGTTCTTTTTTAATCCTATCATTTTATAGTGTTATTGGCGGTTGGGCGACCGATTATATTTTTATAGCAGCTAAAGGCTCATTTGATGGAGCAAGTGGTGCAGTTACTCAACAAATTTTTGATGATTTCCGTGGTAACGTAAGCCATTTATTAACTTGGCATACCATATTTATGGCCATCACTGCACTTATCGTTGCGTTAGGTGTTGGTGCTGGTTTAGAGCGTGCTTGTAAGCTGATGATGCCAGGATTAGGTATTTTATTATTAATTCTTGTTGGCTATGCGGCCTATGCTAGCGGTCCATCTTTTGGTGTTGCATGTGAATTTTTATTTTCACCTAATTGGTCAGCGTTAAATGGCACGGCTATTTTAGCGGCATTAGGTCATGCATTCTTTAGTTTATCGTTAGGTATGGGTATTATGATGGCATATGGTTCATACCTAGGACAAGACGTCAACTTATTGTCAACTGCGCGTACAGTTGTAATATTAGACGTTATTGTTGCCGTATTATCTGGTTTAGCTATTTTCCCTTTAGTTTTTGCTAACGGTTTACCTCCAGCAGTAGGCGAAGGCCTTATTTTCGTTACACTACCAATTGCATTTGGTAACATGGCTGGTGGTGCGATTTTAGGTATATTGTTCTTTATCTTCTTAACTTTTGCAGCATTAACGTCTTCTATTTCGTTACTTGAACCAACCGTTGAATTATTAGAAGAAAAAACTCCACTAGGCAGAAAAGCAGCAACCATTACAAGTAGTATTGTCATTTGGGCTTTAGGTATTGCTTGTTTGTTATCCTTTAACTTATGGTCCGATGTTAAACTCTTTGATAAACACATTTTTGATTTATTAGACTATTTAACAAGTAAAATCATGTTACCAGTGACTGGATTAGGCACTGTGATATTTGGTGCATGGATGATGAATCAAAAACGCATCCGCTCAGAGTTAAATTTAAGTCCTTTCTGGTTTAGTGTTTGGACTTTATTATCACGATTCGTAATTCCTGTTGCGGTGATTTTTATTCTTGTTTACGGGTTAATGTAATTGTAATTTAGTGTAACGTGTTTTTTTAGTTTAAAGCCTTGATTCATTCAAGGCTTTTTTTTGCCCTATTTTTGCGGCAGTTTTAGTTAAGTTTATTAACAAAAAATAACCAAACAATGTGTAAGAGATAAATTAATTTTCCTATTTCTATTGAAATCTTTTTTTTTATTCCCATATAGCAATACATCAATAAATCAAATCATTATGTTAATTTTATTCGATTAATACTAACTGACAATGTACTAAGTAGGCAGCGAAAAATAATAAAAGTTGTTATTGTCGTTAGAATTAATTGAAATAGCTAAATATAATAGAGGTACTAGTCAATGAGTAAGCAAGGCACTGAAACGCGCGGATTTCAATCCGAAGTTAAACAAATTCTACATTTAATGATTCACTCTTTATATTCAAATAAAGAGATTTTTTTAAGAGAGCTTATTTCTAACGCATCTGATGCGGCCGATAAACTCCGTTTTAAAGCACTTGAAAATCCAGATCTATATGCGGGTGATGGTGAACTTGGTGTGCGTATTTCGACCAATAAAGAAGCCGGCACTTTAACGATTGCCGATAACGGTATTGGTATGACACGTGATGAGGTGATTGAAAACTTGGGTACAATTGCTAAATCAGGCACTAAAGCGTTTTTAGAGTCGATTGGTAGTGATCAGGCTAAAGATAGTCAATTAATTGGTCAGTTTGGTGTAGGTTTTTATTCAGCATTTATTGTTGCCGATAAAGTCACTGTTAGAACACGCGCAGCCACTGCAAAAGCTGACGAAGCAGTTATGTGGGAGTCAGCCGGTGAAGGTGAATATACAATATCTGACGATAATAAAGAAACTCGTGGTACCGAAATCACTTTACACTTAAAAGAAGACGAAAAAGAGTTTTTAGATGATTGGCGTTTGCGTTCTATCATTAGCAAATATTCTGATCACATTTCACTTCCTGTTGAAGTACAAACCACTGACGAAGAAAGCAAAGAAGTTAAGTGGGAAAAAGTTAACAAAGCCCAAGCACTTTGGACACGTAGCAAATCAGAAGTCACTGATGAAGAATACAAAGAATTTTATAAACACCTGTCACACGATTTTGCTGACCCATTAAGCTGGAGCCATAATCGTGTAGAAGGTAAGCAAGAATATACTAGTCTACTTTATATCCCAGCAAAAGCACCTTGGGATATGTGGAATCGCGATAATAAACACGGTCTAAAACTGTATGTACAACGCGTGTTTATTATGGATGATGCAGAACAATTTATGCCAAACTATTTACGTTTTGTTAAAGGCTTAATTGATTCAAATGATCTACCATTAAATGTATCGCGCGAAATTTTGCAAGACAACAAAATCACCCAAAACTTGCGTAATGCGTGTACTAAACGTGTGTTACAAATGCTTGAAAAACTTGCCAAAGACGATAAAGAACAATATCAACAGTTCTGGAGTGAGTTTGGTTTAGTATTAAAAGAAGGTACTGGTGAAGACTTTGCCAACCGTGAAGCAATTGCTAAATTACTTCGTTTTGCGTCAACTCACACTGATAGCGATGCGCAAACTGTTGCGTTAGATGATTACATTAGCCGTATGCAAGAAAATCAAGAAAAGATCTACTATATTACCGCTGACAGTTATGGTGCTGCTAAAAATAGTCCTCATCTTGAGCTATTCCGTAAAAAAGGCATTGAAGTATTATTGTTGTCCGATCGTATTGATGAATGGATGATGAGCAATTTAACTGAATTTGATGGCAAACAGTTCCAATCTATTAGTAAATCAGACGAATCAATCGAAAAACTTGCCGATCAAAACAGTGAAGATCAAAAACAAGTTGAAAAAGAACTTGAACCATTTATTGAACGAGTCAAAACTGCATTAGGCGATAAAGTAAAAGATGTTAAATTAACTCATCGGTTAACTGATACACCAGCAATTGTCACCACAGCCGCTGACGAAATGAGTACACAAATGGCTAAATTGTTTGCAGCAGCAGGTCAGAAAGCGCCAGAAATCAAATACACGTTTGAAATAAATCCAGATCATAAATTGGTTAAACGTATTGCCGATACGCAAGACGAAAGCGCATTTAACGATTGGGTTGAACTATTACTTGATCAAGCTTTACTTGCTGAAAAAGGCTCGCTTAGCGATCCAAGCAAATTTATTCAAACTATGAATAAATTATTAGCGCAATAATTCAGCTAAATAACAAAACATTACCCGATACGCTTAGTCGATCGGGTTTTTTTATAATATTAAGTATTTGTCAATAACTGATCTAGCAAAAATATGATACTTATCACACTTTTTTATATTTCTGCTTTCTATTTTTTGAGTGCGATTGATAATAGCTTATCTAAAAAGTTAGATTAAATATAATGAAAGTTCATAAAATACTAAACAATAACGTTGTTGTAACAATCGATGAAAAAGGGAAAGAGCTTATTCTTACTGGCCGTGGCATCGGTTTTAAAAAACGCGAAGGCGATTTAATAGATCCCAATCTTATTGAAAAGCAATTTTCGTTAGACAACAAAGACACTTTGCCCAAATTTACCGAACTACTGTCTCAGATCCCTCTTGAAATATTAACCACGTCTGAAATTATTATTAATCATGCGAAACAATTTATTGAAGGTAAATTACAAGATAGTATCTATATTTCGTTAACCGATCATATTCATTCGGCTATTGAACGCCATAAGCATGGTTTTGATATTCCTAATGGTTTTTTATGGGAAATCAAAAAATTCTATCCTAAAGAGTTTAAAATTGGTTTATATGCTCTATCAGTAATTAAAGAACGCCTAAACGTAGAACTGCCAGAAGACGAAGCAGGTTACATCACATTCCATATAATTAATGCGCAACTTAATGGCACTATGCCTAATATTGTTAATATGACAAAAATCATGCGCGAAATACTCAATATCGTAAAATACCATTTTAACTTTGAATATGATGAAAACTGCCTATCTTACCAGCGCTTTGTCACTCATTTAAAATTTTTTGCACACCGCATACTAAATCAACAATCCCAACCACAACAAGATGCTTCGTTGTATGAAATTATCCGCCAAAAATACAAAAAAGCCTATTTATGTACTAAGCAAATTGATCTGCATTTGATACAACAATATCAACATCCACTTTCTGATGATGAAAGTCTATATTTAACCATTCATATTGAACGACTGCGTACGGAACTTAAAAATTCATAATGTGAAGTAAATCACACTTTTGTGATCATTATTATAGAAGTCTTATCTGTTTTGTAAATTTGTGCTAATCTAAAAACACTAATTGGATTGTTACTGCAAAGTTAAAAAACATTTACTTTGCAAGCAAAACCTAGACCCAAAGCTTGGGGTCTAGGTTTTTTTTTGTCAAAAATAAGGACAAGGTATGAAAAACAAAGAGCTTGCCGAATCAATAATTAATAATATAGGTGGTAAAGATAACATCATCAGCCTAGTGCACTGCGCAACTCGTTTACGATTCGTCCTAAAGGATGAAACAAAAGCTGATGCCGAAGTGCTAAAAAAACAAAAAGGTGTAATAACCGTTGTACAAAATAGTGGGCAATTTCAAGTGGTAATTGGTAATAATGTTGCTGATGTTTATAGTGACATTATGCAGTTAACTCATCTCAACGAGACCGACAACAAAAAAACTCAATCAAATAAAAAATCGGGGTTATTGTCGAAACTAATCGATTTAGTATCAAATATTTTTATTCCTGTGTTAGTCGTCATGGTGGCAGGTGGTATTTTAAAAGGAGTATTTGCACTATTACAAACAGTAGATATTGTCCAAAAAGACACACCAACTTTTAAGTTTCTAGATGCAATATCCGACGCTCCACTCTACTATTTACCGATGATTTTAGGCTTTTCTGCCGTTAAAAAGTTTGGTGGTAACCCTTATATGGGGTTAGCTATTGGCGGTGCATTGCTTCACCCAAGTGTAAGCAACATGATACCGGCAGGCAAACTTTTGCTAAAAACTGAACTATTTGGCATTCCGATTGACTTAATTCCTTATGGCTCATCGGTATTCCCTGTTATTTTAGCTGCGTGGTTTTATTCGTTATTAGAACGAAATTTATATAAAATCATGCATGATTCATTCAAAAAATTCATTGCACCATTACTTGGCTTCATTATCACAGTGCCATTGACCTTTGCGCTTATTGGACCTGCTGTAACTTATGGTAGTGCTTGTATAGCTGCCGGTATTGAATATTTGTATGCACTTAACCCAATTATTGCATCGATGATTTTAGCACCACTTTGGCAAGTATTGGTGATTTTTGGTATTCACTGGGGTCTTGTTCCGCTTTGTTTAAACAATATAGCAGCTGTTCATCAAGATTTTCTATTACCAATATTATTTCCAGCAGTATTTGCACAAGTTGGTGCAGTATTTGCTGTAATGCTAAGAGCAAAAGATCCAGAATTTAAAGCGCTAGCAAGCTCTTCGGTATTATCTGGTATTTTTGGTGTTACTGAGCCGGCTATTTACGGTGTTAACTTACCACTTAAAAGACCATTTATTATTGGTTGCTTATCGGCAATTATTGGTGGTGCAATTGTTGGTTATTACCATAGTGTGATTTATTCTTTCAGCTTTATTAATGTCTTTTCATTTTTACAATTAATTTCACCTGAACACGGTATTGATGAAAAATTCTATGCAGTTGTATTTGGTTGTATTATTTCATTTATCGTTGCCTTAATCGCTACTTATCTATTTGGTATTTCACAAGATAAAATTAGCATGATATCCAAAAATGATACTCAAAAAGACGAAGCAAATAACCAAGACAACACTAACCAAACCAATAGCGATAACGTCACTATTTTCAGCCCAATGACAGGTAAAGTTATTCCACTAAGCGAAGTTAACGATCCTACTTTTGCCAATGAATTGATGGGTAAAGGTATTGCCATCATTCCAACTATTGGTCAAGCCGTAGCACCTGATGATGGCGAAGTAGTATCACTATTTAGAACAAAACACGCTATTGGTTTCCAAACGAATTCCGGTGCCGAAATATTAATTCATATTGGTATTGATACCGTAAAATTAGACGGGCAACACTTTCAAGCGCATATCGAAGCAGGAAGTAAAGTGAAAAAAGGCGATCTATTAGTTAGTTTTGATATCGACGCAATTAAACAAGCAGGATTTGAAGTAACCACACCGATAATTATAACTAATACTGATAATTATCAAGATATAGAGTGTATTTTTAAACAAGATATTACCAAAAATGGTGATGCATTATTATCGCTATCAGCAAATAAGGAGTAAAACATGTCAACACAATTTCCTAGTGATTTTTTATGGGGTGGTGCTATTGCCGCCAATCAAGTTGAAGGCGCATATCGCAAGGCAGGTAAAGGATTATCAACATCAGACTGCACACCTAATGGACTGTTTGGCGATATTATTGATCGAAACAAACACGATATTAGCAGTATAAAAGACAACGCGATTGATTTTTATCACCGCTACCCAGAGGATATCGCCCTATTTGCTGAAATGGGCTTTACTTGCCTACGCACATCTATTGCTTGGACGCGAATTTTTCCCAATGGTGACGAAAAGCAACCAAACGAAGATGGTTTAGCATTTTATGATAAACTATTTGACGAAATGGCAAAACACAATATCACACCACTTGTCACCCTATCACATTACGAAATGCCCTATTATCTTGTCACTGAATACGGTGGCTGGGGTAATCGACAAGTGATTGAATTTTTTACGCGTTATGCCAAAGTCGTCTTTGAACGTTACAAAAATAAAGTCAAATATTGGTTAACATTTAACGAAATCAACATGTCATTACACGAACCATTTACAGGTGTAGGATTAGATAGAAACAGCACAAAACAACAAATCTACCAAGCTATTCACCACCAGCTTGTTGCCAGCAGCCGAGCCGTTAAATTATGTCATGACATCATCCCTGATGCTAAAATCGGTAATATGCTACTAGGTGCTGTTGCCTACCCATTAACACCAAAACCAGAAGATGTTTGGGCTACACATCAAGAAAACCACGGTTGGTTGTTCTTTGGTGATATTCAAGTTAGAGGTTATTACCCAACCTATATGAATCGATTCTTTAAAGAACATAACATCAAGCTCGATATTACTGAACAAGACAAACAAGATCTAAAAGAAACCGTCGATTTTGTTTCGTTCAGTTATTACATGAGCTGCTGTGCAACCGCTGACGAGTCGCAAAAAACCAAAGGTAATATCTTAGATATGGTACCAAACCCTTACCTTAAAGCCTCAGAATGGGGATGGCAAATCGATCCGGTTGGTATTCGCTATCTACTTAACTTACTTTATGAACGTTATCAAAAACCATTATTTATTGTCGAAAACGGCCTTGGTGCCAAAGATACACTCGAAGCTGATGGTACTATCAATGATGATTACCGTATCAATTATATGAATGATCACTTAGTACAAATCCGAGAAGCTATTAACGACGGCGTTGAAGTCATGGGCTACACCAGTTGGGGACCAATCGATCTTATCAGTGCCTCAAAAGCAGAGGTAACTAAACGTTACGGCTTTATTTATGTTGACCTAAACCAAGATGGTTCTGGCACATTAAAACGCTATAAAAAACAGAGTTTTTACTGGTATCAATCAGTAATTTCATCTAGGGGTGAGAATTTAAAATAGTCAGATAATTTAAGGGGAATGATGATAACTAATTCCCCTATTATCCTAAAATAAAATTTGCAAAATGAGTGTGCCCTACTAATCGTTAGCCTCTCAAGGAATATAGCATGAAGAAAAAAACAATAAAAACGTTACTAACCAGTACGTTAATTATTATTACAGCTCTACTAACCAGTTGTGCTCAGCACTCACCTAAGGAAAAAGATAACAATACTGATGGTGATATAACAATCTACTTTGCTCGCCATGGTAAAACCTTATTTAATACCTATGATTTAGTACAAGGTTGGGCTGATTCGCCGCTTACAGAACAAGGCATTGAACTTGCACACTATCTTGGCGAAGGATTAAAAGATATCCAGTTTGATGCTTATTATACAAGTGATGCAGGACGACAACGCGAAACCATGCAAGAGCTTCTTAAACAAAAAGGTGTTAAGGATTATAACATTCGCGAACTTAAAGGATTACGTGAAGTATTTTTTGGCGGTTTTGAAGGTGGACCAAATAAAAAAATGGTTCGTGATAGCATGAAACTAGCAGGATATAACTCTGTCGATGCGTTTTATAAAAATTACCAAATTGGCAACCTAACTATAGATGTAATGATAAATTCAATTGCCAAAACAGATCCTAAACACCAAGCTGAAAGTTACCAACAAGTGAAGGCAAGAACACAAGATGCGTTAAAAACCATCATCCAAAATGCACAACATAATCATGAAAAAACCATTCTTGCTATTTCATCTGGAATGTCAATGCAGGCGATGATTTATGATCTTACTGACAACAAAGATAAAAATAAACCGCTATCAAATGCAACAGTTGTCAAAATTACCTATAAAAATGGTCAATATAACGTGAGCGAAATTGGCAACATGGCATATGTCAATAAAGGCAAAGCTACATTAAACAAATAAAAATATAATCCATACATAATGGAATTCACTAGATAAAAAATTAATTTTAATTTTTTATTTAAACATAAGTTAGGAAATACAATAATGAAAGTAAAATATCTCACACTTGCATTGCTGAGTCTGTCAACTTGTTCGGCTCTAGCGGCTGAAGTGAATAATGATTCAGCCTTATATAATACTTTTTTCACAGATTCTAAATTTGATTTTTCTACACGTAATCATTGGAAATATTTAAAAGAAAATGCATCCCAACCCAAAGAAGTACACAGTGCTTGGGGGCAAGTATTTAGTTTTGATTATAAGTCTGGCTATCTATTTGATACTATTGGATTTGATATTACCTATGATAACGTAATAAAATTGGGAGCCAGTGATTACTTTGCATCCCGTAACTTACTTTATAATGATGGTAAAGGCTATAACAAACACAACGCTCAAGGTTTTAATAAATTTACCCAACGTTATGCAAAAATTAAACTAGGAAACGACGACTTTAATTTAAAGGGTAAAGCGGGCTGGCATAGTTTGAAAGACTTTGGAATAATAAGTTCATCTAAACATCTTACTCGTCATAGCTATCTTGGTTATAGTGGTACACTAAAATATGATAACATCTACTTTTCATTAGCATATATCGATAGTACCCTCCCTCGAGAATCTGCTAAAAAATTACATTTTTTAACAGCCGACCGTAAAAAAGTCATTGATAATATTTCAACTGCTGAAATCGCTTATAAAGATAAAGATCTAACTTTGGATTATTCTTATGGTGTTGCGAAAGATTACCTAAGGCGCCACGTAGTTGAGTTATCCTATAAACCAATGCAAAAATTGATTTTAGGCGGACAATTCTATGGAAGCTATGCACTTGACAATTATGACGCCATGAAACAAAACAAAAAAGAGTTTGAAGATCATGCATGGCATTATGCAACTGATGTCGAATGGAAAGAAGATGACTGGAGCGTCAAAATTGGCTTAGCTTACACTGATGCTAACAAACACAATGCGATTGGATATTATAACCGACATTTAGGTAAAAACACCCGGGGTCGCTTTAATGGGTTAGCCGCGGCAGGTGCTGACTATATGCGCGATGGAGAACTAGTCTTGACCAGTGTGTTAACTTACGACTTTGTCAAAGATAACAGCACTGGATTATATATGAACTATGGTGAATTTAATTACAAACATGACACACTAAAAAATGGCGAAATAAATATTTTCGACATATGGAAACCAACCAGTGGTGCATTTAAAAACCTATCTATTTTATCTAAAGTAGGTTATGGATGGTCTTACAAAACCACTAGCGGGTCAGATATTACACCAAAACTCGATAAACATGGCAAAGCCCAACGCTCACCAACACTTTCTGCAGAAACTGTTATTGATTACCGATTTAACTTGTTATAAATAAGGACAAAACATGAAAAAATTTATTATATTAATCAGCTCATTAATCATTGCTATTTCAACTATATCACAAGCTTTTGCTGATGATGTTTACCTTTACGTCACTCGGCATGGCAAAACCATGTTCAATAACGTACATCGTGCTCAAGGTTGGTCAGATACACCACTAATAAAACCCGGTGTTGAAGTTGCCGAGCAACTTGGCCGTGGTTTAAAAGATGTCAAATTTATTGCTACTTATTCAAGCGACTTGGGACGTGCACGTCAAACAGCTCGTGTGGTTTTAGAATCTAAAGGCGATACAACCATTAATATCAACGAAATGGAAGGTCTACGCGAAACCTGTTTTGGTGAATTCGAAGGCGATCTTGATCCAAACATGTGGACCCCTGCTGCACAGCATTTAGGTTATGCAACGGATAAAGATTTAATGGCGGATTTCGCAAAAGGAAACATCACCCTTAAAAAAATGATGGATGCCATTGCCGCTGTCGAAAAATCTGGTGAAGCAGAAGATTACAATAAAGTAAAAACACGTATGCAAGCCTCGTTAAAAGCCATTGCCGAATCAGCTAAAGCACAAGGTGGTGGTAACGTTTTAGTGGTATCTCACGGTATGGCTATCATGGCTATGGCTGAAGAATGGTTAGATAAACCAGTGACAGAGGGACTTGGTAACGCAAGTGTCACTAAAATTCGTTATACTGATGATGGAAAATTTATTGTCGAAAGCTTAGGCGATATGAGCTACATTGAAAAAGGCAAAAATAAAGCTAAATAACCATAAAAAATATGGCTCATTGATGAGCCATATTCCCTCTTAATTTACTATTCAAACAATATTGATAAATAAATTGGTAGTAATTATCATCATAAACAAGCATAATTTAACATCGTTTTTATCGAATAGAGTTAAAAGACAAGATGTTTTATTTATGCAACTATTCATCCCCAATGGGATTAATTACTCTAGCCAGCCAACAAAATAAGTTAGTTGGAGCTTGGATTGAAGGCGAAAAATATTTTGGTCATACAATTAATACTCAAACAGAAGAAAAACCTAATTTAGCTATTTTTAACTCGACCAAAAAATGGCTTGATGATTATTTTTCAGGAAAGAAACCGAATCTATCTCAACTTAAGCTTGCACCAAATGGCTCCCCTTTTCGACAGCTAGTATGGGAAATTTTATGTAATATCCCGTATGGCAAAGTCACAACTTACGGCGATATTGCAAAACAGATTGCCCTTAAAACAAACAAAACAAGCATGGCTAGCCAAGCAGTAGGCGGCGCGGTTGGGCATAATCCAATATCCATTATCATCCCTTGCCACCGCGTTATTGGCGCAAACGGTAATTTAACGGGTTATGCAGGGGGGATAGATAAAAAAATTCAATTGCTACAACACGAAGGGGTCGATACCACACTATTTTTTGTGCCTAAACATGGTCATTTAAACACAATCTAAAAAAACGAAATCTTTTTAATTTGTTTATTTTAGGTGATTGGTTATTTGTACATCATATTTACTTTCATCTATAATATTTACCCAACTTGGTATAATGGGTGTTCGACAGTAATAATTAGCTGAAGACTGTATATCTTTATTTCTAATTTTTTGAAATTCTGGCGTTTGAGGATCATCAAATAGCTCAGGATCCCGACGACGATTCATTTTGAAAAATAAGAATTCTTCATACCAACTGTTGTGTAACCACGGTTTTGGATAACCTAAAGTGGCATAAATACGGTTACAAATAAAAGTTGACCGCCCACCAAAAATGAAGAAGAAAAAGAAAACAAAAGCAACAAAGCCAATACAGCTTGTTGTGGTAATTTCTATCACGTCTGAAGAACCCCACTCATAATTGAATAATATACTAATGAAAATCAAAATATCGGTACATAATATTATCGATCCAACACCAAACATACAATACTTCAGCAATTGCAACGTCGAAAGACCAACTCCTTTAGGAAAAAATAAAGCATGATATTTAGGAAAGCGGACGGCATAAGCTTGATATTTGTTCTTATCAATTTGTTTGACGACCATTTCGACGTAATCACCATTGTTAAAAGCGACATTTTCTAGCTTACCTTTAACTTTGACATTACCGATATAACAAACAAATGGTGTGCCTTTTAATAGTTTGGTTTGTAGTAACCCAAAAGTTAATAAACTAAGCACAAATTCATAAACAAACTTACATATAGCTACGGTTATTAGAACAAATCCACCGATCATCTCGATAATAAATAGCCCCAGAATTGACTCAATAAAACCACAGTCTTCAGTTTTTTTATTTTGATCCTTTTTTTGATCTACTTTCAATATTTTTAAACGTCTTACTTTACCTTTTAATAAACTATACTTTCCCATTACCTTTTTTACTCCATTTAAATAGGCTTTGCTTTTTTTAAGCTAAAGCCCAAACCATCCATAGTTAAATAGCGTGATAAATATCGGCATTATAAGTGTTAACAAAAAACCTTGAGCAATAGCAGCAGGTACAATGGCTATTCCACCACCTTTTTGTAGCATGGGTAGTGTAAAATCCATTGATGTTGCACCACATAACCCTAGTGTTGTTAATTGATGACGCTTAATCAACGTTGGAATTAAAATAATCGCACACAATTCTCGTAACATATCATTTAAAAACGTGGCACTTCCAATAATTGGGCCATGCGCCTCAGTCATTAAAATTCCTGATAATGAATACCATCCAAAGCCAGATGACATGGCAAGACCAACACGAACAGGCAAGTTTAAAATAAACGAGGCAACAATCCCGCCCAATAAAACGCTCATCACAACCAATATGGATGTGGTCATCCCAACTTTATTGAGTAAAATTTGTTTAATCGAAATATTATTACTGCGTAATTGAATTCCGACTAGAAATAATAAAAACACCAGTACAATTTGAGTTACACTTTCAGCATATTGCCAAATAAATAATGGCAATAACCCACAAATAAACCCAATAATTAATGCAATACAGACACGTAATGATTCAAAGATCATCTTAAAATGTGACGTATAAGTTTGATTTACATTATCAGTTTTGGAAGTAGAAAAAAAATCAAACATCATTAAAACAACAAAATTCCCGCCAAACGTACAAATAAAAAGAACAATTGCATAATATAAAATAATTTGCAAATTAGTGGTCAAATTATCTAAATGAGCAAGTTCAGCACCCATAATGAACAAAATAAGGTAGATCATCCAACTCAAAGTTAGATTAATTTTGGACATCCATCTGTTGTTTTTAATTTTAATTAAATAACCTAAACCCAACGGTACTAGCGCAATAAGAAGACCAAAATACATATTTTATTCCTTAACTATTCCTTGCTTTTATTGTTAAACTAGAGAGTCAAATATACGTTTTAATCTATTACCACTAATCATTATGTTAATGATGCTAACGTTTGCTCAATATTAAGTTGAAGCTCATCCAATAAAGCATAACGATTACGGTATTCTGAACGTTTTTTACTGGCAATTTCTTCAATTGATTTTCGATTAATTTGGTTTGGCAGTATAAATAAGCCATTAGCATCTTGTTTTCCATCAAGGGTTAACCAAAAATCGTCATAATCAGACAAAATGCGTTCTTGACGGCTATTATAGCGCCAATTGTTATAGATATGAGTTTTGTTACCCACAGCAACAATTTGCGTTAATTGATAGTAACGGGCAATAGTTAATGCAGCTTCAACTGCAACGCGTTTAGGGAATAACCCATAGCAGGCTTTAGTCGCTTTTTGTACACGAGCACGTGCGTCATCGTGTCCTGTGCCTTGTAATCCAGCAATAAAGAGCGTTGGCTTGCTTTGATATTCAACAATTGAAAACGTTAATGTAGCTAAATCAATCCCATCGCTATCATAAAAATAAAGGCTCACTTCGCCTTCTCTGGCAAATTTGTTACGAGCTTGAATGGCAATTTGGATATTTGTTTCATTTTTAACAGTAACATTCGCCAATACAAAAGGTGATTGCGGATTATAAAAAGCTTTAGTTACGCTATCGGGTTGTTTTGCTAAAAAATCATAATGATAGGCCAATGCATCATAACGTGCTTTTTGGCTCAAACAAGATGCCAAATACGGTCGCTGTAATTTACATGGTAAATTAGTTTGGCACGAAAAATAATAGCCAAGCAATGGATACTGTCTTAATTTATCAAGCCATTTGAAAGTAATTGGGCTTAAGAACAAGGTTCTTAAAAAAAACTTATAACGATAGGTCGGGTTAAGCCATAATTCGTTTAGCGATAATTTACCGGTATAGAGCCAGTTAAAGAGTTGCCATTTACTTTTTGGCTGAGACATATTCGTAATATTATTCATAAGTAGAACTTTAAATCGAGTTAGTTATTTTAACAATTATAGGGCGACTAAATTAATCAATACGGATTAGTTATTAATAAGTCATAAAAAAATCAAACGATAAGAGTACAACACAACTTTAGTTGGTGCAACTATTCCTACATTAAGTAGGTCTAAATTATATGAAAATAAAAAACGGTGAACTGGTCACCGTTTTTTTAAGTGATAATTTAGTTTATAAAAACTAATTATTGACCTTTAACTTCTTTTAAACCATTGAATGATGCTTTTGAACCTAAAGCTTCTTCAATACGGATTAATTGGTTATATTTAGCAACACGGTCAGAACGGCTCATTGAACCAGTTTTAATTTGACCAGCAGCTAAACCAACTGCTAAATCAGCGATTGTTGAATCTTCTGTTTCACCACTACGGTGAGAAATAACAGCAGTATAACCCGCCTCTTTCGCCATTTTAACCGCTGCAATAGACTCAGTTAATGTACCGATTTGGTTAACTTTAACTAAGATAGAGTTAGCGATACCTTTTTCAATACCTTGTTTGAAGATTTTAGTATTAGTTACAAATAAATCATCGCCCACTAATTGAATTTTGTGACCTAATGCTTTAGTTTGGTATGCCCAACCTTCCCAATCGCTTTCATCTAAACCATCTTCGATTGATACGATTGGATATTGTTCTGTTAAACCTTCTAAATAATGAGTAAATTCTTGCGCAGTGAACTCTTTATTACCTTCACCTTTTAATACATATTTACCGGTTTCTTTGTTATAGAATTCAGAAGCTGCACAGTCCATCGCTAAAGTAATGTCTTTACCTAATACATAACCTGCTTTTTCTACTGCTTCTTTAATGCAAGCTAACGCTTCAGCATTTGAATCTAAGTTAGGCGCAAAACCACCTTCATCACCAACAGCAGTGTTCATGCCTTTAGCATGTAATACTTTAGCTAAGTTGTGGAACACTTCAGAACCCATGCGAATTGCTTCACGTACTGTTTTAGCACCAACTGGTTGAATCATAAATTCTTGTAAGTCAATATTGTTATCCGCGTGCTCACCACCGTTGATGATGTTCATCATTGGTAATGGCATTGAGTATTGACCCGGAGTGCCATTAAGGTCTGCAATGTGTTGATAAAGTGGAACACCTTTAGCAGCTGCGGCAGCTTTAGCGGTTGCTAAAGATACAGCAAGAATTGAGTTAGCACCTAAATTAGATTTGAAATCAGTACCATCTAAGTCAAGCATGATTTGGTCGATAGCAGCTTGATCTAATGCATCTTTACCAACAACTGCTTTAGCGATTGGTCCATTTACGTTTTCAACTGCTTTTAATACGCCTTTACCTAAAAAGCGAGATTTGTCACCATCACGAAGTTCTAACGCTTCACGTGAACCCGTTGATGCACCTGATGGAACAATTGCAAGGCCAACAAAACCACCTTCTAAATGAACTTCGGCTTCAACAGTTGGATTACCACGAGAGTCGATGACTTCACGACCATGTACTTTAACGATTTTTGCCATGTTATTTTCCTCTATATGACAGATATATTAAAAATATTAATTCAAAACTATTTTTGTTGCTGCTCTTGATAAGCTTTGGCAGCTTTAATAAAACTACTAAACAGTGGGTGTCCATCACGTGGTGTAGAGGTGAATTCCGGATGGAACTGACACGCAACAAACCATGGATGATCTGGAACTTCAATGATCTCAACCAGCTTTCTATCCGTTGAAAGACCAGTCACTTTTAACCCAGCTTTAACCACTTCAGGTAATAAATTATTATTTACTTCATAACGATGACGATGACGCTCAGTAATCGACTCATTTTTATACATATCGTATACTAATGAATTAGGCTCCAAATGGCAAATTTGCGAACCTAAACGCATTGTGCCACCTAAATCACTATTTTCATTACGTTGTACTACATTGCCAGATTCATCGCTCCACTCTGTGATTAAAGCAATAATTGGGCTTGCACAATCTTTAACAAATTCGGTTGAGTTAGCATCTTTAATACCTGCAACATTACGTGCATATTCGATCATAGCCACTTGTAAACCAAGGCAAATACCTAAATATGGGATTTTGTTCTCACGCGCATAACGAGCTGCCATAATTTTACCTTCAACACCACGATAACCAAATCCACCAGGAATTAAGATCGCATCCAAGCCTTGAAGTAATTCTACACCACGCGATTCAAGATCTTCTGAATCAATATAACGAATATGCACCGTTAAACGATTTTTTAATCCCCCGTGTTTTAACGCTTCATTCACTGATTTATAAGCATCGGGTAAAGCGATATATTTACCCACCATACCAATGGTTACTTCACCCACTGGGTTGGCTTCTTCATAAATCACTTGTTCCCATTGCGATAAATCAGCTTCTTTACATTCAAGATTAAATCGTTTGCAAACGAAGGTATCTAAGTTTTGCGATTTTAATAACGCAGGTATTTTGTAAATAGAATCAACATCTTTAAGCGAAATAACAGCACGCTCAGGCACATTACAAAATAGTGCAATCTTAGCCCGTTCATGGGCAGGAATAATGCGATCAGAACGGCAGATTAACACATCCGGTTGAATACCAATTGACAGTAATTCTTTTACTGAATGCTGTGTTGGTTTGGTTTTAACTTCACCAGCAGATGCTAGATAAGGTACTAACGTTAAGTGCATAAATAACGTGTGTTCACGACCCACATCCACGGCTAATTGACGGATGGCTTCTAAAAATGGTAGAGATTCAATATCACCTACTGTACCACCAATTTCAACAATGGCAACATCAAAACCTTTTGCCCCATCAATCACGCGTGATTTAATTGCATTAGTGATATGTGGTATAACTTGAACCGTTGCCCCTAAATAATCGCCACGGCGCTCTTTGCGTAACACATCAGAATAAATACGACCTGTAGTGAAATTATTTTTTCGCGTCATTTTAGTGCGAATAAAACGTTCATAATGACCCAAATCAAGATCGGTTTCAGCACCATCTTCAGTCACAAACACTTCACCATGTTGAATAGGACTCATTGTGCCCGGATCGACATTAATGTAGGGATCAAGCTTGAGCATGGTGACTTTTAAATTGCGGGCTTCTAAAATTGCAGCGAGAGATGCTGCGGCAATGCCTTTACCAAGAGAAGAAACGACACCGCCTGTAACAAAAATATAATTCGTGACCATTAATATTAGACCATTATTAATTTATTAGAACAATATTGCATCGATTTTTAGACATCAAAACCAATACAACATACAAGAATCAGACGGGAATGCAGTATAACAGAATCCGCCTTACCTCACAATTGAATAATGAGTTTTAATTGATGTTTTCATTGTATGGATTTGTAAAATTTTGTCTGTTTTATTTGTTAATAGCTCAACATAAGGTGTTTAGATTAATAGGTAAAATAGCCACATTGCATAGGCCATTTATAGCCGTAATATTATATTGCATAGTGGCGCGTTTTTATCTATTCATTGTTGAATATACAATATTCAACAATGTCCTAATCTGGAATATTATCCTTGCATTTAATAAATTCTTTAAGCTTTTCGATACTTTTGATTTCTAGTTTTCCTTCGTTTTTTTCAACGATATCTAATTTAACTAACTCACTTACAGCTCGACGATAAACACGATCTGTGGTACCAAAACGTTCAGCTTCTAGGTAGTTTTTTTGGAAACTACTTACTGGATTTATATTTAAATGATGCTGATAAAGATCGAACGCAATATTATAACAAATTGAATATAAAGTTCTCTTTAAGAAAATATCTAAGGTATCTTGATAATCAAAAGCAATTGCACTAGCAAAAAACAGTGCTAATTTAGGGTGTTCAATCAACGATTGATATAATTTATCGGCGCTAACAATTGACAATGTTAACGCTTCCTCAGCAATGATATCAAATTGGCATAGATATCCTGTAAAGAATTCCATTTCACCAAGAACGTGTTCATCACAATCAAGCGTACCAAGATGAAAACGACGTCCATTAGCGGCTTCGTAACGGATAGAAATCGTTCCATTATAAATTAGAACTAAATCATTAACTTTACACCCCTGACGGAACAAAATCGATTTTTCATCGACAATTTTAGTTTCAACAACACATTGTTTAATAACGGATTCAATCAGATTATTGTTATTTTGCCAATATGTACTAAAACGACCTTTATTTAAAGACTTTAGCTGCATATAATTTTAGCCACCACCGTATAACTTATCGTTTTTATTCAAAATTTTTTAAATATAACATTATTTTAATTAAAATTTATAACTAAGACTAAAATAATGACCGATACCGCTGGTTTTCCCTGCTCCAGATTTATTTTTAATCAATGACATATTACGGAAATACTTTAATCCATAACCAAGTGCCATATGATCAGTATGCCAATAAAATCCATTATACCATTCAATAGCATTATTACTATAAAGTGAGTTATTGGTTATTTTATTGGCGCCAAATTGATAATCAAAATAGCCTTGATAATTGATTGTACTTTGATTAGTAAATTGATAAATGGGTTTTGACCAACTTGTTGAATACATATAACCATCCCACTTACCTTCATTAGGTTCATTATAGTTTTCACGAACATAGCGCGCATAAACGTTCATACCCATCATACCAAACCACGGCACATCCACATCGGCGCCTATTCCTAAATATTGTTCAAACAACTCTCGATCACCAATATTATTTACACTAGCAATATACAACTCTTTAACTGCTCCAAACGAAAAATCCGATTGGAATAAACCATCAAGTGAAATTCTTGGTGAAATTTTGGCAAAGAAATTATCACCACCATATCGATCATCATGTTTACGATCAAAAATGTCAAAGATATCGACATAGCCATATAGATCCAAAACACCATACCGAGCACCAAACTCCGTCTCAAGATAAGTATCATTTTTTATATCATATGGTATTTTAGCATCAACACTTTGCATCAAATTTAACTGCAACCAACCATAATCATTTTTATGTAAGTTACCATCTTTATAATCAGCAGCATTAACGTTAGCAACACCAAACCAAATCAAAAGCATGCTTAATGTTAATTTTGATAATTTATAATAATTCCTCATGATATTTCCCTTCACTTCAGGTTATTTTTCCGTTTCAACAACTGAGAAATAACCAACATTACAATAATAACCGCATAAAAAACTGGAATTGCATTCATAATAATTTGCGTACCAAAATATTCTTGGAATAAAGAACTAATTGCAGGACTAAACATTGCCCCAGCACTACCGCTAACAAGAATAAAAGACACATTTTTACTTGATGCATTTTTAACAAATGTAACCCCATAGGCAACAAAAGAGTTATATAATGCAGAA
Source organism: Gilliamella sp. X-46 (assembly GCF_057063525.1). Classification (NCBI taxonomy): domain Bacteria; kingdom Pseudomonadati; phylum Pseudomonadota; class Gammaproteobacteria; order Orbales; family Orbaceae; genus Gilliamella; species Gilliamella sp. X-46. Next base: position 25,246 of record NZ_JBXSQH010000008.1, read on the forward strand.
CAAACAAATCCATAGCCATAAGTGAAATAACTAATGTGATTAAGATCTTGAGTATTAACAATCGCAATTGTTATAACAAAGGCTAACAAAATGATTGTTATAAAAAAATGATGAATTTTAACTCGTGAAACAATAGCGGTTGAAACTAACGCCCCAATTAATGCAGCAGCCCAATATTGCGTAATGATATTTCCGGCCTCTTCAAAGCTAATCGTAAATTTTTGACTAACAAAAAGTGGTGCCCAAGTTAGAAAAGTGTATAAAGCCAACATAGCCAAAAACAACCCTATGCCAGCCGATAAAATGCCAAAATTCCATTCTGATTTTTGATTATTATTTTGTTTTTCAATTTCTTTAGAAGCTATCATCAAATCAAAATTGGTAACTAAAATAATCACTAGCGTCAATACCGCAATAAGACCCACAGTTAAATAGCTACTCGCCCATGACAAAGAATGGGTTAAAGCATAAGTGGTAATAAGCGGAAAGATAACACCAGCAATATTAAACGTTGCATCTTGCACAACCAACATAGTACTTTGAACTCTATTTTGCCAAATAGAAACGACTATTGTTCCAGCAATACATAGCCCAACACCACCACACAAACCGATTAATGACATACAAATATCTAACACTATCAATGAATTAGTGAAATACAACATCAATGTACATACAACAATAAGTGTGTAACTTAATAAAGTGATGCGTTTGATACCAATAATATCAATCAAGAAAAAAGCTAAAATAGTACCAACTAACGCCCCACCATTAAGTAAAGAAAAGATAAAAGCAATCGTACTGACATCAGCATGAAAACATTGTGCAATCGGTTCGATTAACATACCAAATTGGCTGGCAAAACCCGCCATAATAAAATTAGCCAAAAAACTAATTAGGGTGAGTAACAGCTTATGTTTCATAACATTATCCTAAAAATGATTTAGCATGGTAATTTAAGGTTTAATAGCAACTTGTAAGGCTAGCTTAATCATATTGTTAAATGTCAGCTGTCTTTCTTCTGCAGAGGTTTCCTCGCCAGTTAGGCAATGATCAGAAACAGTTAAAATAGCTAAAGACTCAATATTGAATTGTTGAGCAATACCATATAAACCGGCCACCTCCATATCGATACCTAGAACGCCTGATTTTTCTAAAGTACTAATTAACGATTCATCAGGATCATAATAAAGATCACCACTAAAGACATTGCCAGCCTTAACGGGGATATTCATAACTTTGGCAGTTTCATAAGCACTATGTAATAAAGAAAAAGTAGCAGAAGTAGCAATGTTATAACCATTTGCTCTTTTTTGATTAGTCATTGAATCAGTCCCAGCGGCAACGGCTAAAATCACATCACGCATTTTTACGTTGTGCTGCGTTGCACCTAAACTACCGATACGAATAATACGCTTTACATTAAAATCATTGATTAATTCATGGGCATAAAGCGTAATTGACGGAATCCCCATACCGTGTCCCATAACAGAAACAGGAATACCGTTATATGTTCCGGTATAACCTAACATGTTACGTACATTACAAACTTGCTTTGCATCTGTTAAATAAGTTTCGGAAATAAATTTTGCTCGCAAAGGATCACCAGGCATAATAACGGTTTGAGCAAAATCATTTTTCTTTGCATTAATATGTGCTGTCATAATATTTCTTAACTGTTTGAAAAAATGACCTTAAGTATAGTAATGTTTTTTCTCTTTCAGCTAGGACATAAGTCCTAACTCTATGTTCTATGCCACATTTTTACAAAATTGCTTGATGGTTAACGTGTCGTTAGATGAATTAAATTGGTGGTGGTGGTGGTTTTGGCTAAAAAACCACCAAAAAAAACTTTAATAAAATCAATACCTTTTCTGATCACTTTTTGAATGTAATTTCATTGCTTTTTAATACAAAAACAACTCACCCAAAAACACCTAAGATTATGTTGTTGTCCTATTCCGGCGTCAGAATGTGCCGACAACAGAGTGAGGTTAGCACGCCAAACAGTACGTTTGGCGAGTTTGTGGTGCGCCGGGAGCGCGTCCACAAACGGTGCGTTAAGACCGAGTGCCGGCGTCGGACAAATTTGTCTGGAACAAATTTGAACATTTGAGCACAGCGAAGATGGCCTCGTAGAGGCGAGTATCAGGATCATACGAGTAGTGCCGAAGGCCACATTCTGCAGCCAAAGCGCGGGATTACAAAGGGAATTCGCTTTAATTCCCTTTGCTCGGACGTGGTCACTGTAGCTATTTTATTCACCAAAGGTCAAAACGTCCGAAACCTTGCCGTACTATAAATAGACCACAAATTTAAACCGCAACAGCGCAACCCTAAGGGAAAATGCCCCAACTTCCGCGGAGGCGTTATTCTTTGTTAGATTGTCATCTCAGGCACCATAACCGCCCCCGCGGCCCAAGGATTAAGGACTAAACGCTAAAAACTAAGGTGCGGTGCAAACAGCGAAACCCTGGTAGTAACCACCGTCGTTGAGAATGTTGCCGTCGCGCGAGCTGACAGTAAAGTTAGCGACAATGAGGTCTCTCGTCCAGTAGTCTTTGCTGCTGACGAAGCCTGCATAGTAGTAGCCGGGCATGTTGCCCCACTCCGTGAAAAAACCTGCACCTATGTGACGCATATAATAATTACCAGATGAACTAGGCGTAGCGCCAGAAATAGACCAAGCATAATTTTTGACTGCATTGGTTAAATCTCTGACACTAGCAAGATGATAACCCAAATTTCTACACCAAGTGGATTGGTTAGACTGAGAAGCAGTTCTATTACTCCGATGAACGAACCACTGTTTTAAGACAAACCCATACCTCACTTCATTACCACGACTATCCCTACCCACCAACTCAAACTTCTGTGGCAAAGTTGGTACATCTAGAGGACTAGGATTCCTTGAATTTTTCTGAGTATCATCAGCCCTAGGACCGCTTAACTTAACTCGTGCGACAACTTTTCCCCTATCAACATCAGGAATCCAACTATCATTAGCTGCTACATTTGTCACCGTAGCTGTTATATCACCATTCGTGACAACAGACCACGTCAACTGACTTGCATCCCCCCCATCTATGAGCAAATCAAAATACAACCCATCAGCACCTGTAGTTGGAAAGTTTTGGTCGTAAGATGCAGAATCGTTAGACTGAGTTAAAAAACCCTTTGTAGAAGACCATATGCTAGATGGGCCGGCATAATAGCCTCCGCCATAACTAAGATTCGGCCTTGCGTGACTCACAAAGTAACAAACATCACTGCCATACGGATTGATATAATATGTCACCGCCTGACTGCTAAAATTGGTTCTATTAGGAACCCCGTACTGTGTCTGTAAATATCCCTCTGTGCTACTTAAGGTTACCCTATAAGGAGCCTTACATTTATCTAATGCTTCGTTAATACTAATATCATTGCCATCCTTATCTGTAAATGATGCCGATATACTCCCTGATATACCATTTGCTGCCGGCTCATCTCCATCATCATCACGCCAATAACCAAACCTTGTGGCTAAATCACTTAAACTCACTGAACTAGCTGTTAATGGTGGGAATATCATTCCTATATCTCCCAATCTACTATTTGCACGAGGTAAGCTTATTGGATTTGATACGCTTGATGTATTACTAGATGGCGTGATTACCCGACCATCTTCCAACCTTATAGACAACAGACTGTCTGTATCTGTTGCCTTTGTTAGACCATAGTTGAAAGCTAAATACGGCGCACTACCCTCTATTACCCTTGAAGTACACGCCATGAATGGCTGTGAACAAGGCGTTAATGCCACAGAACTCTGTGTATACGACAACAACAATGCCACGAAGAACAACGCCGATTTAAGGAATCTAAATAATCTAAGTGAGCTTGGTAAGTTTGGTAAAACTGAAAATTTTGATAGAAGAGGTAAACGCCTCGACCTTGGAAGTAAAACTAGCGATAATATCGCCGATAAGCTCGCCGATTTCGCTACGCGAAATGACCTCGCTGATGAAAATAAGAACTGTGTCTGTTTTAAACTACGGTGAAATTGAAAAAGATTTTGGGCATAGGTTTGGCAGGCCAGATGCCAGATGCCAGATGCCATAAATGATAACGCATTTTGCTCATCCTGTCAAGTAAATTTTTGTTTTATTTACATTTTTATAATTAACTGCTCGTCTAACGAGCACTCCCTTGCTTTGAAAGCGCTTAAATTATAACCGCCTGAGTAATAATTCGCTACCTTTTTTGTTAAAAATTTGTAAAGTTTTGTTAAAGACAGAGTCAGCTTATGTTTGTGTGCTTTGGGAAATAGTTTTGAGTGGTGTTTTTTGGTTAAAAACCCTGGATTCAAATATGAAGTGCAATTTTAAACACGGTGGAGTGAAGAAAGTAGAAAGGTGATTTATACTAGCACCTTCGCACCACCACAGTTTGGAGATTGCTATGCATTATAATCACCTTTCTAGGAAGGAAAGATACCAGATTTTCGTATTATTACAAGCTGGAAAGAATAAAAAAGAGATAGCCCAGCTACTCAATAGACATCCTTCGACAATAAGTCGTGAGATAAAAAGAAATTCAAAACCTAATCAAGCCTATCAAGCACATGAAGCGGTAACGCTATCTCGTAAAAGGCGAAAAAACAGCGGTAATGGTAGGCCAATAGAGTCTTCGGTATGGCGTCAAGTTGAAAAATACCTCATGCATTATTACAGCCCAGAGCAGATTGCCGCACGTTTAAAGAAAGTCAGTGTTCAATCAATCTATAACTACCTTTATCAAAATAAAGCGCGCTATGAACAATTTAAACCTTATCTAAGGCGAAAAGGCAAAGCCTATAGGCATTGTAAGGCACCGAGTATTAAAGAAGGAGAGCGCCGCTATAAACGGCCAATTAAACAACGTCCAAGTTATGTAGAAAGCCGGAAAACGCGAGGACATTGGGAGGGAGATACGATAATTAGCCGTAAAGACAAGCAAGCATTGGTGACATTAGTTGAACGCAAAACCGGGCTAGTATTAATTGGACGCATCAATCAACGTACTGCCTCCGAAGCGAGAGATATGATAATAAAATTACTAACGCCGTTTAAAAAAATGGTTAAAAGCATTACCTTTGATAATGGGGCCGAATTTAATTATCATCATGCTATTGAGTATTATTTAAATACTACCGTATACTTTGCGGAGCCTTATAAAAGCTGGCAAAGAGGCACAAATGAAAACACCAATGGCTTAATACGTCAGTTTATACCTAAGTCATCGGCCATTTCATTCATTGACGACGAACAGATAAAGAAAATACAATATTTATTGAACTCGCGCCCAAGAAAACGGCATAAGTTTAAAAGCCCTGCCTCCTTTTATTCTAAGGAGCTATGACGAATTGCACTTCATGGTGTAATCTAGGAACCAACAAACAAAAACTTTAATAAAATCAATACCTTTTCTGACCAATTTTTAAATGTAAATTTGTTCCTATAATCCAATTAGTTATGCGCTAAAAACAATAAATAAAATATAAAAACCAAAATTGTTACGGCTTTATCAAATAACATTGCCTAAATCATTCCTATACAAATAGTTTAGTTATCGTTCTTCGATAAAGCCTTCGTTTTTTGCTGTAAATCAGTTATAAATAGTCATTATGTTATTTTATTTTCATATGATTTAATTATTTTATTTTTTCGCTGCCGATTCGCAATTAATTTATAGCAAATGGTTATGCCATGAAGCAACGCTATTAAAGCAGTGATAATAAAAATAGAGATGCCGATAAATATAGGCGAGTTAAATGACAATAACTGTTCTTGATGGAATCTATATAAAAAATCATCATTAATAGTTAGATCTAAAATTGTGTTATCACTTTGATAATTAACCCCCGTCACTAGCCCTGAAACCTTTACTTTTCCGCCCTTTCCTAGTAACGCATTATAGTATGTTTCTGTCAGACTTATATCTTCGTCATCGGGATAGCTGATTTTTATCTCTTGTGTATTTGCTAATGCTAAGCCGACACTTTGTGCTGAGTGTTGATAATCAGTTAGAGCTGTGTTTGCTTTTTCTAGGTAGTAAGATAACACACTTCTTTTTAAGTTATTGATTTGTGGTTCTAGGTGTTCAAGCATACCGGCAACGATAATCTTTTCGTAGTTTGGGTGCTGTTTGCTATATTCAACAAGTTGAGGCCATTGGTCGAGTGTGCTGGCGGTTGGTTTAATGGTTTGGAGTAAAATCTGCTTGGCTCGTCTACATTTGTCCTCATCTAACAATTGGCAGCTTTCGTCAACGGTTAAAATTAAGCGATCAATATGTAATAGTTTGGTTAATATTGCGCCAAATTGGTAATCCTCGTTGTAGTCTGTGTTTTTTCTGTTGTTTAGCTGTTTTTCAAGCTCTGTTACGTCATTATCTCGTGCTGTTTCAATTAATTTATCGCCAAAAAATGCGTTTAACAAATCGTTCTCAAATGAGGCATCTTCGGCATTGTTTGCGGTTTGCTCGTTAATAAACACTTTATCGCAATGTTCTAAATACATGTTGCTTTCCGCATTACATGATGCGCCATCGAGTTTTATATTAACCAAGTCGCCCTTTTTGATTGGGCTGTTTTTTAAAGATTCAGCATCTTTAATATTCCAAATACTGACATGGTCATTAAAAGGATAACTAGCCAGTGTCAAATTATCGGTGATATTAACTAATTTAAAGATACTAATAGATAAAAAAAGCGCTGTAACAAATAGGATTAGATTGCGCATTATAAATTTTGGTGGCCCAAATTCTTCTATTTCACGACTGATGGATAATGAATTGCCATAACGAAGCAGTTTTTTGCTATTTGCAACGATATCCATGTCGATATTTTCATTCGTTTTATCAGGCAGAAATGGAGCCCAATAAGCGGGGTATTTTAAAGTTAGATCATCACCAACGATCATTTGGTTTTTTATTTCATTTTTGTGTCGAATTTTCGTTTTTATGTGGTTAACATCTAATGTATAAGATTCAGCTTTACGAAAGTAAAAGAAAGCAGTAGCAGATAAACTAAGCACGATAAATATAGGTAAAAAACTATCAAAAGAGTACCAGTACTTAGCAAATAACATCGCTGCTACCACTAAAAAAACGGCGGCAAATATACCATTGTTTTTTTTACTTCGATTCGCCGATTCTAGAGGTGTTTCCTCACGTTGTTCGACTATTTCACAAGTAAACTTGCTTTTTAATTCAGTATCTTTATCAATTTTAATTATGCTGTCATTTGCGTCAGTTAGGTTTTGTTCAAATTCGACTTCTGCTTTTTGACTTTCCCAAGGCTTCGCAAAATGTGGTTTTAGGTTTGGTTGCTTTTGATTTTGTTGTGCTGTTTTTAGGTCATATTGATTGAGTTTGACCACTATTGCATAGTGTTCGGTAAATACGACTTGTACGATGTTGATATCTTCAACGTATTGTTCCATGTCATAAGGAAAAAATACAGCGGTATCACCAATTCGATAAGTGTAGATAGGATCATTACGCTTATTAGACTGGTTAATAGCAATACAAGAGCCAACGATAACTGAAACAGTTGGACTAACTAATGAAGGCCCATGTTCATAAGGCCCTACCATAGAGGGGTCGTTAAGATAAGGTTCAAGTAGTTGGTATTCTTCTTCTTTTATTGTTCGACTTAAGTTAGAGAAAAATGATAAACCATATTTGTTATTTTCATCATTGGAATTATCACTAAAATCAGCTAACGTGTCTAAACCATAGCCGTTAAAACTAACGGCAATCGCATAGCGCGATGTGAAAACGACTTCCACAACATTATAATCTGAAGCAAATAGTTGTAAATGATAAGGAAATAGGACTTCGATACCATCAATTTTGTAATAAAATTCGGTTTCTTTTGAATCGGTATAAAGACTATGGCGAACGCAGTCTCCCTCAATAATAGATACTTCAGAATTCACTAATGAAGATTGCAATTTATAAGGCTTAACCAATTTTTTATTGGTGAGATAAGGGGTTATCAGCTCAAGTTCTTCTGATGTTAATCTTCTTGTTGTTTGGCGATTATTTATACGCTCTTCTAGGTTTCTTCTGTTTTGTCGACGTTCATATTTAAAATCACTCCACTTCGCAAATCCGATTAAGGCACTAAATAACATGATTAGGAGTAAAATGATTTTTAAAGTAAAAATAGTATCCATTGTTTGGCGTTTTCCTTTTTATTTCGGTGTATTTCTATTTTCTTTATGTTTAACAATGTAGAAAACCAATACGATTACATTTAATTTTCTATATAACAATATGTTATATAATAATTATATTATTCGATTTTTATATATAGCTAAAATTTTATTCTTGCGTCGATGATTAGCCAACAATTTATAACAAATTGCAACGCCATTTAAAATCGAGACTAAAGCCGTAATCATAAAAACAGCAAGACTAACCAAAATTGGGGATACGAATGAAAATAGTTCATCTAAGTTCGTACTGTAATGAGAGTTTGCCTTAATCTTCAAACCCGATATTGAATTATCATCTCGATAATAAATATCGCTAACCCGTCCAACAATGTCAATATTCTCCGCTTTTGCAAATAGCACATCATAATAGTACTCTACATTTAATAATGAAACAGGTCCTGATTTCTCATTATTTATATGTTCTAGTTTGCCCATTTCTAAGTAACTATTTTCGGATAAATCAATCCTAAAACTTGATTTATTATGCTGATAATCTGAAACAACACTCTTTAATCTTGTGATTACATCTGCCTTCAATCTTGAGATTGAACTATCAAGCTTAGAAACATTTCTGACGGCAACAATCTCATCATGATTTGGATTAATTTCAGATTCATTAACAACTTTTTCCCAATCAGATAAATCATCTGAAACCTGTATATCAAACAAGGCAGTCAACTCTTTCTTGACGCTTAGACAATCGATTTCAGAAACTTTGCATACTTTATCCACAGTAATTACGATTTTTCTAATATCTATTAGTTTTGTAAATGATTCTTTGATATATCGTTGATATTGAGATGTTATCCTATCAAAGGATTTATACAATTCAATCAATCGGTCTTGATATTGCTGAGCTGCAATAACATCTTGATCAACACGAGTATTTATAAAATTATCTTTAAATAAATTTTTTATTGGTTCAGCTATTGATACTATGTAATTCGTTTCGATATTAATAGGTTGATTATTGATGAATAATGTATGACACCTATTTTCATTTTTCTTTTTATTTACATCGCATGATGCACCACTCATTTTTATATTAACTAAATCACCTTTTTGAATTGGACTATTTTTTAAGGTTGATTCATCCTGTAAATTTCTAGTGGTTATATTGCCGTTGAAAAATTGATAAGCTAATATTGCATTATCAACTAAACTTGTTTGAAAATAGACAACAGCAGATAAAATAGTTCCAGTAATTAAGAGTATTAAATTATGCTTAGCAAATTTTGGTGCTCCAAATTGTTCGATTTCTTGGTTAATTGAAAGTGTATTTTCATAACGAATTAACTTTCTATCACTCACTGATATGTCCATGTTTGCAGGCAAAGACGACTTCTCAGGAAGAAAAGGCAGCCAATGGCGGGGAATGTTTAAAATATAATCTTCACCAATGATAACTTCTTTTTTAGAAACGTTTTTATTTTTAATTAAGCCTTTAACGCAAATTACGTTGTTTAAATCGTATTTAGATCTAGGCTGATACCAATAAAAGACAATGGAAAGTATCGTACTAAAAATAACTAAAATAAGAATGGTAGAATTACTGGAATACCAATAGATAAGGAAAAACACAGTCATCAAAGTTAAAAAAATAGCTGATAATAGACCGTTACCTTTTTTATTTCTATTTCTTGATTCTAATGGAGTTTCTTCACGTTCCAACAATTTTACAAAATCTATTTTTTTGTCAGGGTTCGGTTTTACGCTCACTACAGTATCATTACTTGTTTGTTCATCTTCTGGCATTTTAGAATCAAAAGATTGCTCATACATCCAAGGTTCATCTAATTCTGAGCATATGATTCCGCCTTGAGATTCTGCGGCAGTCTTTAGATCATAATCATTGATTTTAACCACAAATGCATATTTCTCGGTAAAAACGACTTCTGCAACGTTAAAATCTGAAATATGGAGGTACATGTTATAAGGGAAAAAGAGTTCAATCCCATCAATCTCATAATAAAAAGAGGTTTCTTCAGTATTCGTATATAAACTATGACGGACACAATTCCCTGATATCTTTGATACTTCTAAATCAATTAATGATGATTGATATTTATACGGAAACACTAGCCATTTATTATTCAGATAAGGTTCTAAAAGTTCAAATTCGTTTTCGGTTAATTTTCTTATTGATATGCGATCATTAATAACATTCTTTAAATTTTGCTTATTTGTATGTCTTTTTGAGCTATAATTAATCCAAGAAAATATAGCAAGGCCTATCAAAAAAATCTTAATTAACCAATAAAACTCCATTTCACTATTTTCCTTATATTATTTTTTTATTCTAATATTTTTAATAACATTAAGGCGCACAATACGCCTTAACTAAAGGTGCTAACAATGAATATCACTATTTAACTGTTTTCTCACTACGTGATAAACCAATAATCCCAGAGCGTACAGTTTCGACAATATTACAAGTTTCGCGAATTGAAGCTAAGAATGAGTCTAGTTTTTCACTCGTACCCGATAATTGTACGATGTAATGTGTCGCAGTCACATCGACAATCGATCCCCTAAATATATCGGCACAACGTTTTACTTCGTCACGCGCATCCGAACCTTTTGCGGCAACTTTTACTAGCATGATTTCACGCTCTACATGTGGCCCTTCGGTTAAATCATGCACGCGATAAACATTAACCAATTTATGCAACTGTTTTTGAATCTGTTCAAGCACATGCTCATCACCCGTCGTTTGTATTGTCATACGATGCATAGTTGGGTCTTCAGTTTGCGCAGTGGTAATTGTTTCAATATTAAAACCACGTTGTGAAAATAAGCCAATTATTCTTGATAATGCGCCGGGTTCGTTTTCGGTTAAAATTGATAATATATAACGCATTAGGTTCTCTCCGTTTTACTAAGCCACATTTCGTTCATTGCGCCACCTCGCACTTGCATTGGGTACACATGTTCAGTAGCATCAGTCATGACATCAACAAAAACCAAACGATTTTTAATGGCTAATGCTTGTTTTAGTTTTGGTTCAAGTTCTTCACGCTTGGTTATGACCATTCCAACATGGCCATAAGCTTCTGCAATTTTGGCAAAATCAGGTAAAGATTCCATATAAGAACTGGAATGCCGGCCTGCATAAATCATATCTTGCCACTGCTTAACCATGCCTAAAAAACGGTTGTTTAAATTTAACACTAGTACGGGCAAGCCATATTGCAATGCGGTTGATAGCTCTTGAATATTCATTTGAATACTGCCATCGCCTGTTACGCACACAACGGTTTTTTTAGGAAATGCCAATTTAACTCCAAGCGCTGCTGGTAAGCCAAATCCCATGGTGCCGAGTCCACCCGAGGTAATAAAGTGACGCGGTTTGTCAAATGGGTAATAAAGTGCCGTGAACATTTGATGTTGTCCCACATCGGTTGCCACAAAAGCATTCCCTTTGGTCAATTTGTATAATACTTCAATGGCTTCTTGCGGTTTGATGCTTTCACCATCATGACGATAAGCCAAACAGTGACGAGCTCGCCAATGTTCGATCTGCTTCCACCAATCGATCAGCGCATCAAGATCACGTTCGGTAGAGGACTCATCTAACATTGACAATATGGTATCAAGTACGACTTTGGCATCACCCACCACTGGAATTGAAGCCAAAATGGTTTTAGAAATTGAAGTTGGGTCAATATCTACATGAATAATTTTGGCTTTTGGGCAATATTTTTCAACATTGTTGGTGGTTCGATCATCAAAGCGCGCACCAATTGCAAAAATCACATCAGCATTATGCATAGCCATATTGGCTTCATAAACCCCATGCATACCAATCATGCCAAGGTAATGTTTGTCGGTCCCCGGAAAGGCGCTAATGCCCATCAACGTTGAAGCAACTGGTAGATTGAGTTTTTCTGCAAGTGTTTTAATTTCGCTACTTGCGTCAGCAGCAATTACCCCCCCACCAATAAATAATACTGGTTTCTTAGCGGATAATAACGTGGTTAGGGCCTTTTTGATCTGTTTTTTATGGCCTTGAATAGTTGGGTTATAAGATCGCATTACAACAGATTTTGGGTAGTGATAATTATATTTGTTAGCAGGATTGACAATATCTTTTGGCAAATCAATCACTACAGGTCCTGGTCTACCTGTCGAGGCAATATAAAACGCTTTTTTGATGGTTTCTGGAATATCTTTACTGTCTTTAACTAAAAAACTGTGTTTAACAATTGGGCGAGAAATGCCTATCATGTCACATTCTTGGAATGCATCGTTACCAATTAAATTGCTAGCAACCTGCCCAGACAATATTACTAGCGGTACAGAATCCATGTATGCGGTTGCAATTCCGGTAATGGTATTCGTTGCTCCAGGACCAGATGTAACTAAAACAACACCAACATCACCTGTTGCTCTGGCATAACCATCAGCCATATGCACGGCAGCTTGTTCATGACGAACTAAAATATGTTCAATGCCACCTAATGTGTGAATGGCATCATAAATATCAAGAACACTACCACCGGGATAACCAAATATCTGTTTTACTCCTTGGTCAATCAATGATTGAATAACCATCTCTGCGCCTGACAGTTTTGCCATGGTTGTTGCCTCCAATGTAACTGATTTGTCATTTTGTGAATCATTTTGCATCAACTTGTAAGCAAAATCAATAAAGTCAATTAGCTAAGTTCATTACAAATAAAATTAAGCACTCACAATATTAATTTTTAAAATATTATGAATAATATCCATAATCTATCAATTTTATTTAAATATTGCTGATTGATTTCATTGTTATTTTTTTATTTTTTATATACACTCAGAAACTAAGTATTTCTAGTCATAACAGTACTAGAATTCTTCATTACTCAAGGGTATCAATATGAGCAATATTTCATCTAAACCAACCTCACTTGCTGACTGGCAATTAGTTAAAGTTACTGGCGAGGATAACCGTGTTTTTCTGCAAGGACAAATAACCAACGACATTAACCGACTTTCAGAACAATCAACGCTCTATGCCGCTCATTGCGACAATAAAGGCAGAATGTGGAGTACTTTATTGTTGTTTCAACGCGGTAATGATATTTACTACATTGAGCGTAAAAGCGTTGTGAAAAAACAGATTGCCGAACTAGCAAAATATGCCGTTTTTTCTAAAGTGACCATCGAACCAGTTCAAGATTTAAATATGATAGGTTTGGTCGGTGATGCAATTCCCACAGAAATCGCTACGAAATTAAGCGATATAAGCTGTTTAACTGAAAATAACATCACCTATATCAAAGTACCTTTACCAGAAATGCGGGTTATTATGGTCACACCAGAACCCATTGCGGGTGATTTAAATCCATGCAGTGAGTGGTTAAAACTTGATTTGCAAGCAGGCTATCCTATTATTGATGATAGCAATATGGCAATTTTATTACCGCAAGCTTGTAATTTACAATCTTATGACGCAATTAGCTTTGAAAAAGGCTGCTACTGTGGTCAAGAAATGGTCGCCAGAGCGCAGTTTCGTGGTGCTAACACTCGTGGAATGTATGTAATAAAAGGCACCAGTGACGTTCTTCCTAAAATTGGCAATACGCTTGAATATAAACTTGCTGGTGGTTGGCGAGAAGGTGGGCTGGTATTAGCCGCGGCAAAACTTGATGATAAAGACGGCATTTGTGTTCAAGTCGTTCTTAATAATGGAATTGATTTAAATACGCCATTTAGAGTTTTTGGAAACGATAACAGCCGAATGACGTTTTAATTGTTTTTGATCAACAAGCTGGAATAACATCACATTTATTCCAGCCGTCTTTGCCTATCGTTTTAACTTAGTTCGCAAGTTCTTGGTTAACAATTTCAATAAAATAGCTTACTCCAGTTGTTAACACTTCATCATTGAAGTTAAAGGCTGGATTATGTAAGTTGGCACCTTTACCTGCGCCTAGCCAAACGTATACACCCGGTATTTTTTGTAGCATAAAGGCAAAATCTTCTGATCCCATTGAAGGAAGAGGATCAATAATTAAATTATCTTGTCCGACGGCTTTTTTAGCCGCTTCAATAGCGATATCGGCTTGTTTGGCGTAATTAATAGTAGCTGGGTAACGGCGTTGATAATCCACTTCAGCCTTGGCTTCAAATGTTGCGGCAATACCTGTTGCTATTTGTTTAATGCGACTTTCGGCCATATCTTGCACTTGTGCACTAAATGTTCTAACTGTACCTCGAATCACCGCTGTTTGAGGTAACACATTCCAAGTATCACCGCTGTGAATTTGCGTTACGCTAACGACTAACGAACTTAAAGGATCAGCATTACGACTGACAATGCTTTGTAAACCATTAACGATTTGTGTAGCAGTTAGTATCGTATCTTTACCTAAATGAGGAGCAGCTGCATGAGCACCAACACCGGTTATTTTGATTTCAAAAACATCATACGAAGCCATCATTGGGCCATGATTAATATAAAAGTGATTTAATTTCATATTAGGCTGATTATGAATACCATACACCGCTTCAATCGGGAATCGTTCAAATAAACCATTTTCAACCATAACGCGTGCCCCACCCTCGTTTTCTTCAGCCGGTTGAAAAATAACCACAACAGTACCCGCAAAATCACGGTGTTCACTCAAATACTTAGCCGTGCCGAGCAACATAGCAGTATGCCCATCATGACCACATGCATGCATTTTGCCATGCGTGGTTGAGCAATAATCGATAGTATTTTCTTCAATAATATCTAATGCATCAATATCAGCTCGAAGTGCAATCCACCGCCCGTCTTGATTACCTTTAATAATACCAACAACGCCAGTGGGTGCAAAATCAGTATAGAACTCGGTAATGCCAAATGATTGCAGTTTTTCGATGATAAATTTGGTGGTATTGACTTCTTCGAAAGCAGTTTCAGGATGAGCATGAATATGATGGCGCCATGCGATCATTTCGCTTTTCAGTTGGTTAATAGTATTTGATATCATGAATGATTCCTTAATTAGTGACTGAATTACAGCACAACACGCTGATTTAGTTAGCACTATAACGCGATTTTCACTTTTATAAAAATAACTATTTTTACTATGAATATCAATTTTAGTTATATGGTGAATATATTGAACAGCATAATTACTTTATGCACCTTTAACACATTATTGATTAAATAATTTATTAAAATTAAATGGTCCCTAAAAATTTTTAACAATAATAATAGAGCACATAACCAGAAATTAATAAAAAAGGACCAAATGCAATACCTTTTAAGGTGTTTTTATTAAGGATATACCGCAAAAAAAGATAATACACTATCCCCAGTAACGAGGAAGAAAATAATAACATAGGTAGCTTAGTATAAGGCACCCAACAGCCTAATGCCGCTAGTAATTTAATGTCCCCCCCACCTAAGCCCTGTTTTTTAGATACTAAATAAAAGAAAGTGGCTGGAACTTTTAATAATAGATATCCCCAAAAAATACCTAATAGCGCATCGGTTAAGGTGATGTTAGTCATATTAAAATAAGCAAGTATTAGCCCAAACCACATTAACGGTTGCGTAAACAGATCAGGTAACAAATAGTATTTAAAATCCAGTAAGGTCAAAAGTAAAAAATAACAACCAAGAAACATTAAAATCCAACTTTGATAGTCAATACCTTTATCAAAATAGATAATAGCAAATAAAGTCGAAACGAATAATTCGACAATAAGATAACGATATGAAATCTTAGCTTTACAGTAATGGCAGTGCCCTTTTAGTATTAGCCAAGCAACAACTGGTACCAATTGCCAAGCATTGAGTTGATGATGACAATGTGGGCAAGCAGATCGGTAAAAACTAATGCGGTATAAATATTGGCAAGGTGTCAGTGTTGGCAAATAACGGCAATAAGCAACATGGACAAAGCTACCAAAGCAAAGGCCTAAACAGATAATCATAAACGCTAACATTAGTGAATCACCTCGCCCATTTGAAATATCGGTAAATACATAGCCACAATTAAGCTGCCAATAATTAAGGCCAATACAAACATTAATAACGGCTCAAATGCTTGTGATAAATTATCAGTTAAGGTTTGATTTTGTTCTTGATAATAGAAGGCTAGCTTATCAAGCATTAAATCTAATGTACCTGACTCTTCTCCCACAAAAATGAGTTGCGCACATAAATGGGGAAAATGTAGTTGCCGATGCAATACATGGCTAAATGAATGCCCTTGTTCAATGCCGGTAATGATTTGTGAAAGACTATCACGATAAAGACAATAATAAGTGGTATTAGCCGCTGCGGCTAAACCAGCTAATAAAGGTATGCCTGCTTTTTGGGTGATAGCAATAGTTTGAAAAATTTGGGCTAAGCAACTGGTTTTAATCACCTGACCAATAAAGGGACATTTAATTACCATCATCTCTATTTTATGGCGATAGCGCACTTTTAAATAGCGCTGATAGCAAAAATAACTGATGAAAAACGCCACGCACAAAATTAACCAACTTTGTTGTAAATAGTTTGAAAAATCGATAACTGCTTGTGTGAAAGCAGGTAACTCGGCATCGAAATCTTGATAAATATCCGAAAATTTTGGTAAAACAAATAACAACATCACTAAACTTACAATTACCGCAACTAATAATAAAAACAGTGGATAACGCATTGCCTTTTTCAGTTTTTTTTGCAATTTGATTGATTTTTCAAGTAATAATGCTAACTGCTCAAAGCTTTCGTCAAGCTGTCCTGTAAGTTCACCAGTTGCAATGATTTCGCAATACAGCGCAGAAAACACTGAGTGATGTTGCTGTAACACTTGAGATAAAAATTCACCTTTGGCTACTTGTTGCTGAATATCAAGTAGCAGATATTGCCAGTGTGGTTTGGTTTGTTCTTGGGCTAGCAACTGTAATGTATCAATGATGGATAACCCCGCCTTTAACATAGTCGCTAATTGTTTGGTAATGATCAGCAGGTCAGCACGATTAAAACTGCGAGCGGTAATAATACTGCCTGCTTTAATCTTAATGGCAATTTTACCTTGCAACAATAACTGACGTTTAACGGCTTGTGACGATTTAGCGATAATTTTGTGTTCATTAAAATCTACATCATACCAATAATAGAGCCGCTTCATGCCGTATCACCCAACACGCGATTTAATTCATCTAACGTTGTCATACCCTGCTTCACTAATTTTTGCCCTGCCATTTTTAACGAAAACATGTTTGAAGGAAAAATAGTTTGATTTGCTAATATTTGCTGTTGAATGTCAGGGGTGATAACTAAAAGTTCGTATAGTCCAATTCGTCCTTTATAACCACCAATACAATGAGGACAACCTGTGGCCAAATAATGTGGTTCGAGTTCATTTCCCAACCTAACCAAATCACTCGCCACTACTTTGCAATGTGGACACAGCTTCCGAACTAACCGTTGGGCAACAATTAATTGTAGGCTTGATGAAAGCAGATAATTTTCAATGCCCATTTGCTTTAAGCGTGTTATTGCCTCGACACTGGAATTAGTATGCAAAGTTGAGAGGACTAAATGCCCCGTTTGCGCGGCTTGAATAGCAATTTCGGCAGTTTCACGATCGCGAATTTCACCAACCATCATTACATCAGGATCTTGCCGTAGTAAGGCCCGTAATACGATAGCGAACGTTAATCCAACCTTAAGATTAATAGCTGTTTGGTTAACGCCTTCTAGAGGAATTTCAATAGGATCTTCAACACTACAAATATTACGTTCAATCTTATTTAACCATTTTAATCCACTATATAACGTTACTGTCTTACCACTACCAGTTGGTCCAGTAACTAAAATTAACCCTTGGGGATAATCTAGAATTTGTTTGAACTTTAATAGATCAGCTTCGGTTAACCCCAAGTCATTGATTGTTAGTTCAGAGTCATGGTTATCCATCACTCTTAAAACAATCTTTTCACCATGCATAACCGGTAAAGTGGAAATGCGCATGGTGTAACGGTCAATCACAAGTTGACCATCTTGAGGTAATCGGTGCTCAGCGATATTTAACTTAGACATTATTTTTAGCCTTGCTGTTATCTGTTTAGCCAATGCAAGCGGTGGCGATAACATATCATGCAAAACTCCATCAATGCGCATACGAATACGGTAACTGTGTTGATAAGGTTCAAAATGAATATCTGAAGCGCGCTTATCTAATGCTTCAAGCAGCAATTTGTCGATACTTTCAATTAGCTGTTCTTCTTGCATAAAATCACTTCCTTATTTATTAATCGTCAAATACGAACGTTAAAATTTAAAGATATCTTCACAAGCACTGGTTAAACTGGCATCGACTGGCGATGTGGTGCAAACGCGATTCCAATCTAAATTACCATGCGTGGCATTAATTGTTGGTGTCAGTGTGGTGGTTAACCCCGCTAAAGCACTGGTTCCAACTAAGGTAATCACGCCGTTATTGACCGTAATTGAAGTTACATAGTTAGACGTTCGGCTTGCTGGTACCCCATTATTACCATTGCTACAATTGGCTAAACTACCTTGCTCGACAGCACAAATTTCGACAGCAGTTTTATACGATGTCATGATTTGCAGCATATCGGTCAGCGCCGCTTTTTTTACATATCCTTGATAAGCAGGTACGCCGATAGCCGTTAAGATAGCAATGATGATAATGGCAATCATAAGTTCAAATAATGTAAAGCCAGATTGATTAGACATAAATACCTCGATTTTTCGTCAATGATTTAATAGAAGAACCTTTATAGCAAAACAAAAAAATGGAATAATAGCGAAGTAGTAAGTTTGGAAAGAAAAATTCATTACGCAATTCATTATTACGTTGTATGCTCAATTTTCGCGAAGCAGATCGCAAAACACACAAATCTATACATCGGTTTATTAAATAAGTTGGAGTCAATATGTCCCTAAAAATTGTTAACGGTTGGTTGCAAGGTATAAAACACGTCGTTTCACCTTTTTATAATGAACGACCAGCCAATAAACCGATATCATTACTTGTTATCCATAATATCAGCCTACCGCCCAATCAATATGGGGGGCCTTATGTTGAACAATTATTTACAGGTCAACTCAATCCTAACAAGCATCCGTACTTTGCTTCAATTTATCAACTTGAAGTCTCAAGCCATCTGTTTATTCGACGTGATGGCGAAATCATTCAATTTGTACCATTTGATAAACGCGCTTGGCATGCGGGGAAATCCGTATTTACAGGACAAGATAATTGTAACGATTTTTCAATTGGTATTGAAATGGAAGGATGCGATAGCGACAGCTTTACCGAACAACAATATCAACAATTAACGAACGTGACATTATTATTACAGCAAACTTATGCGATCCAAAACATTACTGGTCACAGAGATATTGCTCCAGATCGTAAAACGGATCCCGGCCCCTGTTTTGATTGGCAATATTATCGAAGTTTGTTAGCGCAAAAATCACAAGAACAAAAGCTACTCAATCAAATTAAGCAAATTATTGCAGAGTTACAAAAAATCAATTTATGGCAAATCACACCACCAAAACCTGATGCCTTTTTAAGTCAACAACCCTTTGCGCTTGACACCATGCAAGCACACGAATGGTTGCAATGGATTTTTATTCCGCGAATACAAGCACTCATTGATGCCAAAGGTAATCTGCCTAAATTTGCTTTGCATCCTTATTTTGAGGAAGCGCTAAAAGAGCAAGAACAAGATGTTAATCATCTGCTACATCTTATTAAGCAACTTGATGAATTATCGTAAATTAACAAGATAAAATGTACCGTATTAATATACGGCACATTAATGTGTAACAATGGTTAAAGTCAAAAAAATCGAATAAAAATCGGTCAGAAAAGGTATTGATTTTATTTAAGTTTTTAAAGCTAATTTCCACCACTCGATAACTGTCGATACTCATTTACCGCTTGTTGATGGTTGCTATAAGTAGTTGAAAAGGTATGCCCACCTGTTCCATTCGCAACAAAAAACAGATAATTAGTTTTAGCCGGATGCGCAGCTGCTTCGAGTGATGCTAGGCTCGGCATTGCAATTGGTGTTGGCGGAAGCCCCTCAATGACATAGGTATTATAAGGGTTTTGGGTATCGGTTAAATCAACCTTTCTAATGGTACCTTTATAGTTATCACCTAAACCGTAAATAATAGTTGGGTCAGTTTGTAACTTCATTTTGTTTTTTAGACGATTAACAAATACCGAAGCCACATTTGCCCGTTCAGAACTAATGCCGGTTTCTTTTTCAATTATTGATGCAATAATAAGTAACTCATAAGGAGATTGATATGGAAGATTGTTATCACGGTTATCCCAGATTTTTTGCAAGTTACTTTTCATGATCATATGCGCACGTTTTAATATATTAATATCTAAAGTGTCTGCAGTATAAAGGTAAGTGTCCGGCGATAACCACCCTTCAATCGATCCTTCAATACCTAATAACTTAGCAATTTCGTCCTCTGTTTTACCAGCTAAGGTTTGTTGAATATACGGGGTAGTTTGAATAACATTTAACCAATCTTTAGCGCGTTTACCTTCGACAAATTGGATCGAAAAATTGCTCTCTTTGCCTGATACCAACAATTGCAAAAATTCTTCAACAGTCATATGTGGATGCAATTGATAAGTTCCTGCTTTAATGGATCTTAACGATGGATTTAATTTACACAAATAAGGGAGCAAATATGCGCTTTCGACTAATTTGCTTTCTTTAACTTGCTCAACTAATTGATGCATAGATGTGCCTTTTTTCAAAACAAACATTTGATTTTCGGCAGTGACTTGCATTTGCTGTGTGGAAAACTGCTGTAAAAAATAATAACCAATACTGAACGAACCACCCACAATTAAGATCAGGGTGAATAGAGTGTATAAAAATATCTTTTTAATCATAACTTATTTATCTAATATAATGAATTTTTGCGCGTGAAGTTAAGCGCGTTATTAATTCGTAAGCACTAATACCTGTGTGCTTAGCGATTTCTTCAACGGGGAGTTCTGGTCCCCAAAATATGACTTCGTCACCGGGTTTTTCAAGGCTGTTGATGCCCAAATCAACCACAATCATATCCATTGAAACTCGGCCAACAATGGGCACTTTGCGGCCATTAATCAAAACGGGGGTATTTTGCGGAATGTTGCGTGGATAGCCGTCACCATAGCCCATCGCAACGACACCTAATTGAGTCTCTTGCAAACTACACCAAGTCTGACCATAACCAACCGATTCGCCTTGTTTATGCTTTCGCACTGCGATTAATTCGGATTTAAATGTCATGGCGGGCTGTAGCTCGGCAATTGGTGCATCAAAAGGCGAAACACCATACAAAGCAATGCCTGAACGCACAACATCACGCTGAGCCAGCGGCCAAGCCAAAGTGCCACCCGATGCGGCAATCGAACATTTGCCTATTAGTGATTTATCGTCAATTGAAGCAATAAACTGATCAAAGCATTCAATTTGCTTTAACGTTTGCTTTGAAGTGAGATCGTCAGCCGAACTAAAATGACTCATAATATTAATCGGTTTACAAACGACAGAACAGTTAGCTAAACGATAAAACTCATCTTTAGCTTCATCAAGACAAAAACCTAACCTATGCATACCAGTATCGATTTTAAACCATGTAATAATTTGATTTTCAAGCGGTGATGATTGCAGCACATCGATTTGCCATTTGCTATGAATAGCAGGTTGAACATTAAAATTAATCAAATCCCACATATCATCATGCGGAAAGAATCCTTCCAAAGCCACAATAGGCGTATTAATACCTATATTTCGCAATTGTATTGCCTCGGCAAGCCGCGAAACGCCAAAATAATCCACCTTATCGGCTAATAGCTGTGCAATTTGCTCAATACCATGGGAATAAGCATTGGCTTTAATAATTGCAACCAGCTGACTGTCAGGGGCTATTTTTTTGAGGTATTCAAGATTATGAATAACTGCTTGACGATTGACTTCAACAACTGCGATAGACATTTCTTGGATCCAAACTCTTATCAAAAGATTATTTTAAATTCTGTTTTCAATAATAACAAATTTTTCTTAGTATACAAATCAGTTGAAATTTTATACAATTTTAAACATAAGTATTTTAATGAAATAAATTAACTAAATTGTAATATCAACTTTATGGTAATTGATCATAAATTTTGTGCTTTACCACATAAAAATCGTTAACAATAAGTTATTTGTTCACCAAATTCTTATAAAGATGCCTAAAGGCCATCAATGGATGATAGATGATCATCCTTGGACCGGCATAGCGCATAACTTGTTTTATTTTTTGTTTATAATCCTTACGATAACAATGTTTTGGACAACGCTCACACGTCGTTTTGGCTTCACCAAAACGACACATTGTTAGACGTTGCATAGCATATTGCAATAGATCATTGCATTCATTACATAACTGGTGGCCTGAGGTGTGATGATTTTGGTTGCAATATAAATAGATCATTGCACTCACTGTTGCTTTTTCTTGCTGTATTTTAGGACCAGTATTGTTTGCAACCATAATCACATACAAGTTAATAAAGAAAGTGGTAAAATAAAATATATTCCACTATACCACAAGGATTTGTTGTCATGACAAGAATTATCAATAAAGATACGACGGTTTGTATGTCCCTTTCGGCCCGACCAAGCAATTTCGGTACTCGATTTCATAATTACCTGTATGAAAAACTCGATCTTAATTACTTATATAAAGCCTTTACTACCAATAATTTAAAAGATGCAATTTATGGCATTAAAGCCTTAGCGATTCGAGGTTGCGCCATTTCAATGCCTTATAAAGAAGCTTGTATAGAATTTATTGATGAATTAGATGACTCGGTAAAATCTATTCAATCAGTCAATACTATTGTTAACACCAATCATCATTTAAAAGCCTATAATACTGATTATATTGCAGTTGCTAAGCTCATTACAGAAAATAAAATCGATAATACAACGCCATTTGTGTTAAAAGGCAGCGGCGGTATGGCTAATGCGGTGATTGGTGCTTTTTATGATGCAGGATTTAAAAATGGCATTATTGCCGCACGTAACCAAGCAAAAGGCGAAGCGTTAGCCAAACGCTACGGTTACAAATGGGTCAAAGATGAACAAGACATATTGCCAAAGCAAGCCAAACTAATTATTAATGTGACCCCAATTGGTATGCATGGAGGCATTGAAGCAGAAGAGCTCGCATTCCCCTCAACCATGATAGAAAATGCTGATATTGTGTTTGATGTGGTTGCATTACCCGTTGAAACACCAATGATAAAATATGCCCAAAAGCTAAACAAAACCATTATTTCAGGTGCCGATGTCGCGGTGATTCAAGCTCTTGAACAATTTGTGTTATATACGGGTGTAACACCCAGCGAAGAATTGGTGAAACAAGCAGGTGAATTTGCAAGGCAAGGCTAAATAGTGTTATTCATTCCACCGAGTATATCGGTGGAATGAATAACAAATAGGTTATTGCATCACCTGATGTAATTTGTTATATACAGCTAATAATTTTTGATGCATAGCAAATTGCGCTAAATTATCATTATTCGCTTTATCGGCTGTAGCAGAATCTGCCAAGCCAAAAAATGTTTTTTCGCCATTGGCGTATTGCCACATATCGTCAACACAAGCTTGACCATACATTTTATTAAATGCAGTTTGATAGTTGTTAAACTGTTTTTTGTCACGTTGCAAAATAAAGTTAACTAGCGTTTGCAAGCAACGATAAGCATGATTGCGTTCTGGGGTAAATATAGACTCATTCATTTCAACCGTCCAATCAATCCACTGTTGTGCTTGCACTAAGTCTTTACCTGCCAATGCCAACATTGCTTTTAATTCACCAACGCGCAGTGTAAGCCAAGCATTATCGTTACCGGTTGCAATGCCAAGTAGTTCGCGAACGCGTGCATAATCATCAAGACCTTCATCATCAAGCTGTTCAATAATGGCTAGGTACTGTTTGGCAGTGCGTTTTTGATAAGGTAATGACAAAATAAGATCACGCAGACCAATTGCCATATTGCTATTGGCAATTAAAAGATCTTCAGGGGGATAAATTTCCGACATGCCAACGGCCAAAATTCGACAAGCATAAACTCCAAGATGCTCATAGTCCATAATTAACACTTCGGTGTTGTGACGGGTAAAAATAGCCATTAAATTAGCAAATTCTTGCTCAGTCGTGCCCGAAAAATCCCAATCGACAAATTCATAATCAGCTTTCTCATTAAATAGATCCCATGAAATCAAACCGCTTGAATCAATAAAATGTGTTTCTAAATTGCTAAGATCAGCAATATCATCATTATCAAAACTTGGTGGTGAAAATACATCCAAATCTTTTAAACTACGCCCTTGCAATAATTCTGTCACAGTTCGTTCAAGTGCAACGCCAAAATTTGGATGTGCACCAAACGAGGCATAACATGTTCCATTTTGCGGATTAAACAACACCACACAAATAACCGGAAACTCACCGCCTAATGAAGCATCAAAACAATAAAGTGGAAAGCCTTCGCTTTCAAGCGCATCAATGGCTGCCAAAACCGCTGGATAGCGATAAATAACCTCGGTTGGAATAATCGGTAAGCTAATAGCCTCGGCAATAATTTTATTTTTGGTATAACGTTCAAAAATTTCCGATAACCCTTGTACTCGCGCTTCATTACGGGTATTTCCTGCTGACATACCATTAGATGCATATAAATTAGCAATTAAATTAACAGGCACATAGACCGTTTGCTTGTCAGACTGTTGCTCAAACGGTAATGCGCAAATGCCTCGCTCGCCATTACTTGATTGTAAATCAATTAAATCAGTTGCACTTAACTCATGATCGGGATCATAAAATTTAAGTAGTTTTTGAGATAATAACCCTTTAGGGAGGGAATTATCTTCAGGAATAGAAAACCATTTTTCGGACGGATAATGCACAAAATCAGCATTTGCAGCCTTTTTACCTAAATGAAAATCTGAAAAAAAGTAATTGGTTGATAATCGCTCAAAATACTCTCCCAAGGCCGATGCTAACGCCGCTTTTTTGCTTGCACCTTTACCATTAGCAAAACAGAGTGGACACTTTGTATTTTGAATATGCACTGACCACACATTAGGCACAGGGTTGAGCCAAGAAGCTTCTTTCACTTCTAAATCATATTTTGCTAATTGTTGCTGAAAATAGTTAATGGAATCTTCAAGGGCAGCATCTTTGCCTGGAATATAAGTTTTCATAAGTTAATCTCAAAATAATTTCATGTTATAATTGTTGCGCTTTACCGCTTTCAAGAATTTATCACTTTATACGCAAATATAAAAAAATAGAAGTAATAAAATTAATCCACCTAAATAAGGAAATAAAATGAACAAAAAAATAGATTTTAAAGATCTTACCATTAAAGATTTTTTCTTCTTTAATAAAATGTTAACACCTTCATTTATTACTATCGTGTATTGGATCACATTAGTTCTTATTGGCTTTAGTGCATTGACTATGATACTAGGTAGTTTTGCTTTATTTGCTTATAGTTTTACTATGGGTTTATTTACCTTTTTTACTGGTATTATTACCTTTGTTGTAGGATTTGTTTCAACTCGTATTGGTTTTGAATTGATTTGTGTGCTATTTAATATTAATCACAATATCCAAAAATTAGCTAACGAAAAAACAGATTCTGAAAAAACGGAAGAATCGTCTAGCACCGATACTATTAATTAATAGTGTTGATTCAACTATATAGGCAAAAAAGCGGGAACTGATTCCCGCTTTTTTCTTTCGTTTTAATCTACATATCTTTAAATCAAAATAATCTATTAACCAGCATTAAGCTCGCTAAGTGGCCACCTTGGCCTAACATTAATTGCTAAATCTGAATACTGTTTTGCTTTTAAATGAATCATCCCAGCGTAAGCAATCATGGCACCATTATCGGTACAAAATTCGAGTCGTGGATAATAAACCTGTCCTTTACGCTGACGCATCAGCTCAGTTAACCTATTACGCAGTGTTTGATTGGCGCTTACTCCACCAGCTATCACTAAATTTTTAAATCCAGTTTGATCAAGAGCTCGCCGCGATTTAATCACTAACGTATCAACCAAAGCATCTTCAAAAGCTCTAGCAATATCGGCTTGAGTCTGCGTATCAATCATATGATTATCACTATGTTGATGAATGATATTGGCAGCGGCTGTTTTAAGACCTGAAAAACTAAAATCCAGTCCAGGACGATCCGTCATAGGCCTAGGAAAATGGAACCGAGCGCCATTACCCTGCTCAGCTAATTTCGACAATTTAGCTCCACCGGGATAATCTAAACCAAGTAATTTTGCAGTTTTATCAAAAGCTTCGCCTGCTGCATCGTCAATGGATTCACCGATAAGTTCATATTGACCAATACCTGTTACACTAATAAGCTGTGTATGTCCTCCCGAAACCAATAATGCAATAAAGGGAAATTCGGGCGGATTATCTTCAAGCATAGGAGCTAACAAATGCCCCTCCATATGATGGACTGCAACTGCGGGGACATCCCAAGCATAAGCCAGCGAACGACCAATCGATGCACCAACCATTAAAGCACCTATTAAGCCTGGACCTGCGGTATAAGCCACACCATCAATATCTGCTGGCAGCAAATTTGCTTCTTTTAATGCTACTTGAATTAAGGGTACGGTTTTACGAATATGATCGCGTGATGCGAGCTCAGGCACTACACCACCATAATCAGCATGTAATTTAATTTGCGAATAAAGTTGATTGGCAAGCAAACCATTGGCATCATCATAAATAGCAACACCTGTTTCGTCGCATGAAGTTTCAATACCTAAAATCTTCATTAATGTTTACCTGCAAAATCGCTAAGGTCTTCTTCGCTCCAAAGATCTTGTTCGGTGATGTCTTTATCGGCAATGCGATGCTCTTCGGTTGCCCAATCGCCTAAATCAATAAGCTGGCAACGTTTGCTGCAAAATGGGCGGTATAAGCTATCTTTACTCCATAGAACTTGCTTTTGACAAGTTGGGCAATTGACATATGTAACGGTTTCTTTATTCATTGTGACTCTTTTTTTAAATAATTAGCATTTAACAGTACTAACAACACGCTAATTCAAATTCAATATCATCGGTATTCACGTTATTACAAGCATCAAGCGGTAAAAAGCGAATGCTATAGCGCGACATATGGCCAGACACTTGGGGATAGACATTTTTATCTAATGAAATCCGAATACGAATTAAATTAACATCACCATTGGTTTCTTGGAAAAAATTATTAGAACAAATAAATGGTTTAAATTCACCCATTTGTCTAATTAACTGCATATAGCATGTTAGAGATTTATCTAGAATTGACAGGTGTTGTAACCAATTTCCAACTTGAATGTTTCGCCTTTCTTGCGGAATTTTTAGCCATAAATGGAACGATGGCAAATCAAAACTACAACACCCACCAGGAATAGTTAAGCGTTGACGAATAGCAGTAATAAAACGGTCATCTTTCAATGGTTGTCCTAAGCGCGCTATCACATTAAATTGAGCTAAAAAATCATCAAATTGGCGGATTAAGTCATTAAGCAAATCATAGTCCACACCATCAAAAGTTAACCATAAAATTAACTTTTGCTTTTGTGATTCAAGTTCTTTAATCAAATCACCTTTTACATCGTTACGTTCAATAATTTCTAACAACTCGGATAATGCATGAAAAAAAATCAACGCATTATTTTGATCTAAATGGCAATGCGTATTTAATTGATTTAATAAAAATTCAATACGAAGCCAAGTGCGCATTTTTTCGTTCAATGGATGTTCAAAAATAATATTACTCATCTATCTAAATCTTACCATTAAAGTTATCTAAATATTGTTGATGCAATAAATTAACCTGTGCAATTAGCGACTCCAAATTGTCATCATTGACAATAATATCATCCGCATAAGATAAACGCTTTTTTAAAGACACTTGCGACAACATCATCTTTTTCGCTAATGATTCACTAATATTATCTCTTTTTACTAATCGCGCCAATTGTAGCGACTCAGGAGCATCGATGATCAGCACGCGATCAGCCAAATTATGCAAATTGTTTTCAATCAATAACGGCACAACCCAAATTACATAAGTTGTGCTTTGCATAGCAATTTGTTTTTGGGTTTCTTGTTGAATAATGGGATGCAACAGATGATTAATCCAAAGTCGTTCATGGTCATTATTAAAAATAATCTCGCGCAGCTGACTGCGATCAAGTTCGCCATTAGCAAGCAAAATTTCTTGGCTAAAGTGCTTAACAATTTGGTTAAACGCATCGCTACCGACTTGTACAACTTGCCTTGCAATAAGGTCTGCATCAATAATAGGTACACCCAATTTGGCAAACAAATTGGCGATAGTACTTTTACCACTGGCAATACCGCCACTTAGTGCAACAACATAAGGCATAAGGCAAATTCCAATTCAACAAAAATAGGACATCATTATAACATATAAGTGGATTGATCATATAACGCAAAATACAGACAAAAACTTAACAATTAATGGGATATTTATTGGCAGTAAATTAGCAAACTTACTCACGCCAAAGGAAAATTTATCGGCTACAGCCAAATAAATAGAACAAAACAGTTGTTTTATATCATTAGCTGTATATAATCACATATATATGTATATAAAAACAGGACAAAGTAATGAAACCGTTAACCGAACGTCAACAACAGATTTATGACTTAATTAAAGACAATATACAAACCACTGGCATGCCGCCGACACGGGCTGAAATTGCCAAAAAGTTAGGATTTCGCTCTGCCAATGCGGCTGAAGAACATCTTAAAGCGCTTGCCAAAAAAGGCGCAATCGAAATGATCGCCGGCTCGTCTCGCGGGATTCGTCTTTTACTTGAAAACCAAACTGAGCAAAACGAGCTTGAAGGTTTACCCCTAATTGGACAAGTCGCTGCTGGATCGCCAATCTTAGCGCAAGAACACATCGAAAGTCATTATCAAGTTGATCCGTCACTATTTAAACCCCATGCCGATTTTTTACTAAGAGTACATGGTATGTCAATGAAAGACATTGGTATATTAGACGGCGACCTATTAGCAGTACATAAAACCCAAGACGTTAAAAATGGTCAAGTTGTTGTTGCCCGTATTGACGACGAAGTTACCGTCAAACGTTTATCGCGCAAAGGTAAACATGTTCACCTGCTTGCAGAAAACAGCGAGTTTTCTCCCATTGAAGTCGATTTAGAACAACAAAATTTTGCTATTGAAGGGCTTGCCGTTGGCATTATTCGTAACGGTTCTTGGATGTAATAATGTAGATGTATAAACAAAGATGGTATAGAATAGTAAACACTAAAAAGTAGGAGATTACTATGTGGCTATTTTGGTTATACGAAGGTTTAGCATTTGTTGCAATCATATTGCTCGTTTTTGGATATTGCCGTTTTAGGGGAGTTGGTTTTTGGTCCCTCATTTGGAAATATTTAAAATGGTTCTCTTTAGCTGTGCTTATTGTGTGGTTAGCCATTGCAATTCTTTGTCGAGTTGACTTATATAACGCTGCTCACTGCTATTTTAGAGGTGAAAGTATGCATGCAAACACCAAATATTCTATCTTTTTAGGTGAGTGCCAAGTTGAAACGCCTAGCGGCAGTTATGTTCCTATTGAACGAGCTAGAGCATTACCAGGTTCAAGTAACCATGATCATGATGATGGCAACAGTGACTCCGGCACTACAAGTGAATTCTATCCTGTAAATTAACGTATTTAAAAATAAATAGAACAATCAAAATCCGGCAAATGTTATCACAATTGTCGGATTTTAATTTTTTTGATTGATAAATAAAAACCTAAATGATGAATTGAAAGTGGATAAATCAGCAAATAACCAAAAGTTATTCATTGTGTTACTCATTAACTTTCTGAAAAGCCAAACAGCGCTGTTCTAACTTTTTAAAACCAAAAATTAATGTAAAGCTCACACAAAGATAAATCACCGCCGCAATGCCAAAGGCATGAAAGGGTTGATACGTTTCTGCATAAATATCGCGTGCAATCTTCATTACATCGGGCACAGTGACCGTAAAAGCAAGCGCCGTTGAATGCAGCATAAAAATCACCTCGTTACTATAAGCCGGCAGAGCAATACGAAACGCTCTTGGCAAAATAATATAACGATATAACTGAAAACGGTTAAGCCCAAGTGCAGTTGCGGCTTGAACTTCGCCATTAGGAACATTGCGCATGGCACCAGCAAAAACTTCAGTGGTATAAGCGCAGGTATTTAAAGTAAAGGCTAACACCGTGCAATTTAAACCACTTTGAAAAAAGTCACCCAGCCAAGCATGATTTTTAACCACACTCAATGTATAAATGCCAGTATAAATAATCAGCAACTGCACATATAAAGGCGTGCCACGAAAAATATAAGTAAACAGCCAAATGGGTAATTTAATCAGCTTATTTTGCGAATTTCGCCCTACTGCTAACCCTAGAGACAAAACACCACCTATTACAACGGATAAAATCAAAATCCACAGCGTCATCGCCAGACCAGTAATATTATAACCATCGGTCCATAATAGTGATTGCCAATATTGTTGAATAATTTCTAGCATGAGTTCTTATAACTTAGTTTTGATTGTGCCAATGGAATAACGCCGTTCCAGCCACCATAACACGATATTCGATATTGACGTAAAAAGCAGATAGAATGCCCCTGCGATTAAGGCAAATAATAAAGGTTGATACAAGGCTTCACCTGCGTTTTTCGTGGCTTTAACTAAATCCGATAACCCCAGTAACGACACCAATGCCGTGGCCTTTAATACCACTAACCAATTATTCGCAATGCCCGGCAAGGCAAACCGCATCATTAAAGGAAACATCACATAACGAAACACTTGGACTTTACTAAGCCCAAGAGCCGTTGCTGCCGCCAACGTATTTTTAGACACAGCAAGATAAGCCCCTCGAAAGGTCTCGGTAAAATAGGCGCCGTAAATAAAGCCTAAGGTAAAAATACCGGCCATTAATGGATTCACTTCAATAAAAGAGGCGTTAAAATAATCGGTAATATTATTAACCAAAAACTGCAAACCAAAAAATATCAGCATCATCAGCACTAAATCAGGCACACCACGAATTAACGACGTATAAGCCTGACAAAGCAGATTACACACTTTAGAATCAGCCAACTTGCCCAGCGCACAAACAATGCCAAGTAGCATAGCTAACAGCAACGATGCTAGTGCTAAAATAATGGTTAGCCATGCCCCTTGGCAAATTAACGAAATATAACCTTGCATGGTTTATTTTTTATTACCATACACATTAAAATCAAAGTACTTATCATTGATTTTTTGGTAAGTGCCATCAGCTAAAATCGCTTTTAACGCTTGATTAAAGGCTTCGCGTAATTCATTATCATTTTTACGAAAACCAAGCCCCACCCCCACATCAAAATAGTTAGCATCTTTCAATTCATCGCCTGCAAAAACAAAACCTTTACCTTGTGGCTGTTTTAAAAAGGCATAACTACCAGTAACTTCGTCTTGCAATGCCGCATCTAAACGACCAGCCACTAAATCCGAAAACACCTGCAACTGATTTTGGTAAGGAACAATCACCACTCCATTAGGGCGCCACACCTCGTTGGCAAAATGTTCTTGCGATGTCCCCTGCTCAACACCAACACGCTTACCCTTTAGCGATTCGGCATTAGGCATTAAATTTGCACCTTCCTTAACAATCAAACGCGAATAAGTCATAAAGATTTCATCAGAAAACGCAATCTGCTTTTTACGTTTTTCAGTCATCATAAGCGAAGAGGAAATCATATCGATCTTTCTTGATAATAACGAAGGAATTAACGCATCAAAATCGGTAGATTGGAAGGTGCATTTAATGTTAGCTTTTTCACATAAAGCCTTAGTAATTTCAATATTAAATCCTGTAATATTACCGTTAGCATCAATAAAATCAAAAGGTGCATAAGATGTATCCGACCCAACTTTAATCGATTCAGGCAACGTGGCATAACTTGTTGTAGATAAGCTTAAACACCCAAAAATGGCTAATACTTTTAATAAATTCTTCATGATTTATCTTCCTTCGTTTTTAGCTAAAGGGATAATATAGCGCGTTATGCTGTATTTTTATAATAAAAAAAAGTTATTATTGTTGTCCAAAAAATTAAAATTACTTAACTGCAAACACAAAAATAAAGTTTTATTTGCCAGTTAAAATAAGACTTTTTAATCGCAAAAAACATCAATAAAATCAACACCTTTCCTGAACGATTTTTGTGCAATTCTTTATTCCTACAAAACGTAGCTGAAAACGTTATCAATGCGGTGATTTTTGCGACTTAGCATATTTTCAATAATTCAACCACACAAAAAATCTAAATTAAAACACGCCCTTCGATTTGCGACCCTCTGCTTATAGCTGTTATAATTCCCCTCATCTTTCAACTTAGGATCACCTTTATGTACACCATTTACGGCATAAAAAACTGCAATACAATGAAAAAGGCCTTTACTTGGCTTGATGAACATCACATCAATTATCAATTTCATAATTATAAAACTGATGGGTTGTCAGAAGCACTTTTAGATACATTTTTGCAATTGGTGGACTGGCAAAGTTTGCTTAATACTCGCGGTACAACTTGGCGCAAGCTAGATGAGTCTGTCCGTGCACAAATAGATAACGAACAAGCCGCTAAAAAGATTATGCTAGCCAATCCATCGATTTTAAAACGCCCCTTACTAATTGATGAAAAGCGAGCTTTATTAGGATTTTCAGATCAACATTATTCACAATTTACATCGCAATCTAAATAAAATCGAGACCATTATGAATGAACCTGTTATTGCGCTAACCAAAGCACTCATTGCTGAAAAATCGATAAGCCCTGACGACAAAAACTGCCAAAAACTTATTATTGAACGATTAAAACCACTCGGTTTTATTATTGAAGAAGTCAATATTGGGCAAACCAAGAACTTATGGGCCTATCATGGCGATGCTACCGGCAAAACTTTGATGTTTGCTGGACATACTGATGTCGTACCAGCTGGTGATGAAAGCAAATGGCTTTATCCGCCTTTTTCACCAACAATTGGTAAAAATGGCGTACTTTATGGCCGTGGTGCATCGGATATGAAAAGTGGCGTTGCTGCCATGGTTTGTGCGGCAGAGGATTTTGTTAAACAACATCCTAATCACACTGGGCGCGTCGCCTTTTTAATCACATCAGATGAAGAAGCCGATGCAAGCGATGGCACGGTTAAGGTGGTTGATTTGCTCATCAAACGCCAAGAGCGTATTGATTATTGCATTGTGGGCGAACCATCAAGCGATGTAGTACTTGGCGATCAGATTAAAAACGGACGCCGTGGTTCACTAACTGCCAATTTAGTTGTACATGGCATTCAAGGTCATGTGGCTTACCCTCATCTTGCTGATAACCCTGTGCATCGTTTTGCTCCTGCATTAAATGAACTGGTTAATACTATTTGGGATGAAGGCAATCAGTACTTCCCACAAACGACGATGCAAATAGCCAATATTAATGGTGGCACAGGAGCTGAAAACGTCGTGCCGGGTGAGCTTCGTGTACAATTTAACTTCCGTTATAGTAGCGAATTGACAGACGCAGATATTAAAACACGCGTTGAGCAGATTTTACAAAAATATAATGTAGACTATACCTTAACTTGGCGGTTATCAGGCCATCCATTTTTAACACCACAAGGCGATTTAACCAACGCGGCTGCTAGCGCTATTAAGGAATTTACCGACATTGATACCAAACTATCCACCAGTGGCGGCACATCTGACGGACGCTTTATTGCAAAAATGGGATGCCAAGTGATCGAGCTTGGGGTACTTAACAAAACCATCCATAAAGTGAACGAAAATGCCAATTGCCAAGATATTATTACCTTAACCGCAATTTATCACCGCATTTTAGAGAAACTGCTGTTAGTATAGTATTGTTAGCATTGCGTTATTGGCATGTATGATTGCTATAATTGGATGATTCCAATTTTAACTTAAAGGGGAATACGATGGAGTGGCTCAAAGATTATTGGTGGATAATTGTTGTTATTTTAATTGGGATTTTTATTAATACCATTAAAGCACTGAACCGACTGAGTTATAAATCGTATCTTGAAAAAAAGAAAGGGATAAAACCTATCCCTTATCAAGATGACGACGATGATGATTGGCCATCAACAAATTCAACTAAAAAAAAGTAGCACTCCCCTTAACGAAATTCTTGGCTACCGCTGTCAAATAGTGCTTGATGACGGTAGCGGTCAACCCACATTGCTGTTGCGCCACACACGGCAATAGGCATAATAATTAAATTAAACAAGGGTACCATGGTAAAAAAACTAACCAATATACCAAAAATTAAATTATCAGCTTTATCTTGTTTAAGTAATTCACACATACGTTGAAAAGTGATTTTGTGGTTATCAAAAGCATAATCGGCATATTGGATATTAATTTGCCAAGCCGTAAATAAAAACCAAATCACAGGCGTTACTGATTGCCCAATAACAGGAATAAAATAGGTCAACAGTATCGGAATGGCCCATAATAAATAATTAATCAATTTTTGAAATTCGCGACCAAAAATCCGTGGAAGATCTTTAATGATGCTCATCCACGATGTATCAACTGCTGGCATCCCTGTTAACCGTGCTTCGACTTGTTCAGCCAATAAACCATTAAAAGGTGCGGCAATGATATTTGCCACCGTACTAAAAAAATAACAAAACAAAATTACCAGCATTAAAATCACAATAAAAACTATAATATAGCCCAACCAATGCAACCAACCTGGCACATACGATAATCCCCAATCCACCATGCCAGTAATAGCAGTAAAAAACCAATAAAATAGTGCCGACATAACTACAATATTGGCAATTAATGGTAAAAAAACAAATCGCTTAATCCCTGGACTAAACGCCAAAGACCAACCTTTAAAAAAGTATTCAATTCCTGTTGTGGGTTGACTTTTTGGATTATGGTTGTTTGATTGGTTGTATGTTTGATTTTGCGAATAGCGATGTTGCATCTGATTTTCTAATTTATTATGCATCACATTCAGTTCCTTTTAAATTAAAACGAATTGAGTTAAAACAAATTCAGTCAAAACATGATGACTATTGTAAACATACCGCTTGATAACCTGCAATGGTGATCAGCTATCTTTACTGACTATTTCGGAAAATATTGCATTACTAGCCTGCTTTGCTAACCATGTTTTAACTTCATGTTTAACAGCTTGCATTAATGCATTTTTACCTGCAAGTTGGTATGAATCAATAACTAAAGGCTGATTATTTTTGCTTTTTAACAGTGCGGATAAAACAGGAAAAGAGGATACTTGAGATGATTGTTGGTGTATTTGTATATACCTATTTAATCGACATAATGCAGCATAACTGGCTTCGAATGGCCGATGATAGTGAGCAAATCCAGTAAGTTCGTCTAAATCATTGACATCTAAATCTAATGATAATAGCCAACCGCCATCACTGATAATCATATCGTTAAACGGTAAATCAATGATATCTTTTAGCCAATAGGCGTTACGTTGTAGTTTTTGTTTTAATTTATAGGTTAACAGATCCCCAGATCGGGTGATTGGTTTAAGCGCCATAACCGAATAACTGCCACTACTTGCCTGTTTATGGCTACTAACATGAACCAAAACAAAACCACAAGCCGTCCAAAATTGATAATTAGACAGGCTATAAGCAAAACTGACTGACACAAAATCGCTATTCTGCATTTTGGCATGATCACAAATCGTCTGCACCAGTTGTTTCGCGATATGTTGCCGTCGATAAGCCTTCATAACCGCAATGCGGTTAATGCGAACCGAGCGCAACTTAGCCGCTAACCGTTCACCAGCATGAGCAACGAGAGATTGCGCCACTAAATTGCCTTTAGGGCGGCGTGTTCCTTGCCATACTTGGGTTATTAGGTTATCAGGCAAATTCCCCTCGGTAAGTGTAATTGCCGCGGCAATTTGTTTATTGTCTATTGTTGCCTGCCAAACCGACAAATTTTGCGCATCAAACAGACGCCTTAAATCGATTAATGTGGTTTGATAGTGAGCCATTTTTAATAGATAAAAGATCGACCTTAAGGAATCAATATCATTGCGTTCAACCATTGAATATTGGGTTGATGATAGGCCTGTAACAGGGTTATCATCCTGCGTTAATAAACCATTAAGTAATAGCCGATCGCTAAATTGCTCTAGCATATCACCTGCCTGCCAACGAATCGGGGTGTGTAGATGAAAATATTTGCATGCTTTACCTGATAGCAATTTCAACAAAAAGCCCTGTCCAGTACCTTCATATCCGTCAACGGTGGTGGTTAACAATATCCGACAATTATTGGCAATGGCCAGTTGTAGCAGTTTTTCGAGCATAGGTAACGGAATCATGGCTGCTTCGTCAATAATGAGATAATCAGCAAAATCAATCTTTGACTGCAAAATTAATTCATCAGGTGCAAAAAATGGCGTATCGGGCTTAGCAAAAGAAAAAAAGGTCGTCAATGCTGATTTATTGGGTGCGGTCACAATACAACGCTGATAATGGCTAAACCGCCCAGCGAGTGCCGATTTACCCCGTCCGCGTTTAGCAACTAATACATTTATGGGCTTATTGCTGTTTAATAACTGTTTTAATATGCCTTGCTGTTCGGCTAAATCACAAGGATCATCGCTCATCACTAGCAAAGATGATGTGACGGATATAGCGTTTTTTGGTAAAGATGTTGAATTGATTGACACACCAAATTCGGCCAAAGTTTGTATTAAATGTGCAACAAAATTAGGTACATTAATCGGATTTTGGCTTTCGTTCCAGCGCAAGCTATCTTGATCATACCAAGTGGACAGATCCTTGGGTAATAACAAAACCAACACACTACCTTTGACTAGCGTGCCAACCAGCATGGCAAAAGCATCAAGATTAAATCCTACCGTTGCATCAAAAATAGCATGCCGATACTGCTGACCCAATAATTGTTTGGTTTGATGGGGCTTGAGTGCATTGGCAATTAACGAACTAGGCAAACAATCAGGCTGATACGTAACAGTTACCCAATCGCCAACGCTTTGCTCAAGGGTAGAGCTCAATTGTTCAAATAATTGTGCACTTTCACCCTGTAACACCCATAGCATTCGGTTGCTGTTGGGATTGTGCATAAACTAACTTTTTCCAATTAATAGCGATAATATACCGGCAGCAATCAGTGGACCAACTGGAATGCCTTTGAAAAATGCAACACCAATTAGCGTGCCAATAATTAAGCCATTGATAATGGTAGGATGTGCACCAATGAGCGATATACCACGCGTGCCAAGCCACGAGACTAAAATACCCACCAAAATAGCCAATATAGATTGCCAAGTGGTAAACGATTTGACAATATCACTAATTTTTAACGACCCATCCGCCAATGGCACCATCATTGCGGCAGTTAAAATAACAATACCAATAGTTAAGCCATATTTATTTAAAAACGGGAAATAAGTGTCAAGTGGCGTTAATTTAAACAGTAACAATAACAGTACGGCAAATGTCACTGTGTTATTGTGCGTCAAATAACACAGTGCCGCTAACCCCAAAAGAAGAAAAAAAGAGATATCAAACTGCGCAAACATTACAAAGGCACACCAATGCGTTTTGCCACTTCTTCATAAGCTTCAATCACTCCACCCAACCCTTGGCGGAAGCGGTCTTTGTCCATTTTTTTAAGTGTGGACTTTTCCCATAGGCGACAACCATCAGGTGAAAACTCATCACCTAAAGTAATTTCGCCTTTAAATAAACCAAATTCGAGTTTGTAATCGACCAAGATTAGCCCTGCTTTATCAAACAGATCAGTCAAAATGGTATTGATTTTAAAGCTGAGTTCTTTCATCTTGGCTAATTGCTCATCGCTAGCCCAACCAAAAGCTTTACAGTGTGATTCGTTAACCATTGGATCGTGCAATGCATCATTTTTTAGAAATAATTCAAACGTAGGAGGATTTAAAACCTGACCTTCTTCAATCCCTAAACGTTTAACTAAAGATCCCGCTGCGCGATTGCGCACAACGCATTCAACAGGTACCATTTGCAGCTTTTTGACAAGCACTTCATTGTCAGATAATAAGGCCTCAACCTGTGTTGGAATACCTGCTTCGTGCAATTTAGTCATAATAAAATAGTTAAATTTGTTATTCACCATGCCTTTACGATCTAACTGCTCAATGCGTAAACCATCAAATGCCGATGTATCATTACGAAACTCAAGAATTAATAAATCAGGATTTTCGGTGGTATATACCGTTTTTGCTTTACCACGATAAAGCTCAGCCAACTTTTTCATGTTTATAACCTTATATCAAATTACTTATAAATAATTAAGGAGCTATTCGCTCCTTAAATTCCAAGTTTATTCTTAATTTGCACCACTCACGGCTGTTGCTGGTTTTTTACTTTCGGTCTTCTCTTTTTCAGCATCTTTATCTTGCGCTTTTGGCGGCACTACACGCATTGAATCTGGTGCAACATCATCCATAATGTCATTAAACAAACCGACAACATAGCGTTGAACTTCAATTGGTTGTGAAGTTAAATCGTCAGTGCCACGAGTTAACGACGTGATCAAAATAGTGATTGTTTCGGTATCACCTAGTAATTGACGTTTAATTGAATAAGAAGCTTCAACCGCTTGCTCTTCATCCGCACGAATTATAAAAGCTTTATTGGTTTGAATAGCGTTGCTATCTTGGCTAGCAATTGAAATATTTCTTTTGCTTAAGCTATTGGGAATGCGTTCCCACACTTGATTACTTAATGGTGCATTAAAGGTAACTGAACCACTACTATAAACCGCAAAAGCATCTGGCACTGTTGGAATTGGTAAACTTGGTGGTCTAATATCCAATTGTTTGCCTAAACTGCCTTTAAGCTCGGTTTTATCAACATAAAAGTCACTTATTGCAGTTGGTACTGAAACACCTTCGGGAATGATTAATGATTTTAAAGAGGGAGATTGAAGATAATCTTCGTTACCTTCGACTTCGCGCTTAAAGTTCTGATCACTACCACAACCAGCAAGGAACAAAGAAGCCACAACGGACAAAATCGCCGTTTTTTTAAGGACATTGCTTTTAAATAAGGTTCTGTTCAATGTATTATTTAACATAGATATCTGCTTTTTAATTAAAGGTTATACAAAACTATTACAGTAAATTTGCCTCTTTTAACGCTTGCTCAACCGCTGGAATTGACGAAGTGCTTAGCGATACCAGTGGTAACCGAATTGCTGCGCTTTGCATTAAACCTAATCTTGCGCAAGCCCATTTAGCTGGCGTTGGGTTGGGTTCAATAAATAAATTACGATGTAAAGTCATCAAAGTATCATTTAAACTGCGTGCTTCTTTAATTTGGTTATTAACCACAAGCTGACAAACAGTTGCAACGGCTTTAGGAGCTACGTTGGCAGTGACCGAAATCACTCCATCGCCACCTAAAATCATAAAGTCTAAAAATGTTGAATCATCGCCACTCAATAATTTAAAATCAGGGCCGACCAATTTGCGCGTTGGGTAAACTCTTGAAAGATCACCTGTTGCATCTTTTAACGCAACAATATTTTTGATCTTCGCTAAACGCCCAACGGTTTCAGGTTTAATATCACTACTAGTGCGCCCAGGTACGTTATATAAAATCTGTGGCAATGCAGTGCTTTCGGCAATGGCTTTAAAGTGTTGATACATGCCTTCTTGTGTTGGCTTATTATAATAAGGCGCAACAGTTAAGCAACCAACAACACCGATATTTTCAACCCGACTGGTTAATTCAATAGCTTCTTTCGTTGCGTTTGCACCAGTACCAGCAATAATAGCAATACGCCCATCGGCATAATCGATTGTTCGTTTTATAACATCGATATGCTCATGGTGATCAAGCGTAGCCGATTCGCCGGTGGTACCAACCGAAACAATACCCGATGTCCCATTAGCAATATGGTATTCAACCAATTTTTTTAAGCTTACGTGGTCAACGTTTCCTTTCGTATCCATGGGAGTAACAAGTGCAACCAGACTTCCTGTAAACATAAAATGACCTCTCACATAATCGGTTTATAACATAGGGTAAAGAATAAAAAATCTGCGAATAAGTATGCGATATTTCTAAGGTAAATTCAACTTTATGTTATGCTGGATTATCAATATCAATAAAAATAGCTTCAATGCCATAACTACTCGCTAACCATTTCCCTAGTTTTTCAATACCATAACGCTCGGTTGCATGGTGTCCTGCCGCATAAAAGTTAATACCATATTCGCGCGCAATATGAATGGTGCGTTCTGACACTTCGCCAGTAAAAAAAGCATCCACGCCCATTTGCGCTGCTTGTTCAATATAATCTTGCCCACCACCACTGCACCACGCAATGCGCTTAATCACTTGCGGAGCGTTATCACCACAAAACAACACTTGCCGTTTATTATTATGTAACAGTTGCTCAAGCTGGTGTTTAAACTGTAAAGCTGTGAGTGGAGTATTTAGTGTGCCAGTAAAAAGTAAGTCGGTGATATCATTACGCTTATCGACCG
Source organism: Gilliamella sp. X-46 (assembly GCF_057063525.1). Taxonomy (NCBI): domain Bacteria; kingdom Pseudomonadati; phylum Pseudomonadota; class Gammaproteobacteria; order Orbales; family Orbaceae; genus Gilliamella; species Gilliamella sp. X-46. The sequence goes on from NZ_JBXSQH010000008.1 coordinate 66,149, forward strand.
AAATACCCAATAAATTAGCCAGTTCGATATTATTACCAAAAACGGGGTGACCATCTAACGGCAAGTGGTAACCATATAGATTAATATCGTTAGTTAATAGTGTTCTTATTCGTTGATATTTAATGCCAGTAATGGTTTGTACTTCGTTCTTCCAAAAATAGCCATGATGTACTAGCACGGCATCGGCTTGCAGTTCGACTGCTTTATCTAACAATAACTGGCAAGCGGTAACGCCTGTCACAATCTTATTGACTTGCATGCGCCCCTGCACTTGCAGTCCATTTGGTGCATAGTCCCGATAACGAGCAATTTGCAACTCGTTATTAATAATCTGCTCTAGTTCTAAGTGATGCATAATCTGCTCGGTTTTAAAATCATCAAAACATAGGGGTTAATTATAATCGCTTTAGCCAATAAGCGCATCTACTCGTTTATCTTAATGTGATTTACATAAAACTTAGCGAAAATAGATTAACAACAAACGCTTAAAGCCAATACTAGGCGAACCGTTTAAAAACTGGCATAATAGCCTTTTTTGACAAATAAGATAAATTGTTGTGCCAAACGCCAAATTATGTGAACGCTTTCGTGGATTTTATCCCGTTGTCATTGACATTGAAACTTCAGGATTCGATTCAAAACTCAACGCCATTTTAGAAATCGCCGCCATCACCTTAAAAATGACACCCGACGGCTGGTTAGAGCCAGATCAAACCTTGCAATTTAATGTCACCCCATTTAACGGAGCTATTTTAGAGCCCGCTGCGCTCGCCTTCAACGGAATCGATCCTGACAATCCATTGCGCGCCGCCGTGGACGAAAGGCAAGCCTTAGACGAGATATTCAAAATGGTCAGAACAGGCATAAAAGACAGCAACTGCACGCGCGCGGTAATGGTTGCACATAATGCGCACTTTGATCACAGCTTTTTAATGGCAGCGGCTGAACGCTCAGGCATCAAACGTAACCCTTTCCATCCTTTTGCCACCTTTGATACAGCATCACTCAGTGGTCTGATTTTTGGGCAAACGGTGCTAGCCAAAGCTTGCCAAGTGGCACAAATCACCTTCGATCATAAACAAGCCCACAGCGCGCTATATGACACGCAAAAAACCGCCATACTTTTTTGTAAAATTGTGAATCGACTTAAATCGCTTGGGGGATGGCCTTTAGCAACTATAGATAGTGAAACAGAGACACAACAAGAACAAAACGATAACAGTGCGCAATAAACTAAAAACGAATAAACAGATAAAAACAATCGAAGATTAATTTACTCGTAATATAGCTCACACAAAAAAGCGCGCTCAAGTTGCGCGCTTAATTCATTGCTTAATTAAGATTTATGCTTTTCAGCAGTTTGCTTAATAAGCGTTTGCAATTCACCTGCTTGAAACATTTCTAACATAATATCACAGCCACCTACTAATTCGCCTTCCACCCATAATTGTGGAAACGTTGGCCAATTAGCAAATTTAGGCAATTCGGCACGAATATCAGGTTTTTGTAAAATATCAACATAAGCAAATGGCTCGCCACATTGCGACAAAACCTGCACCGCTTGAGCCGAAAAGCCACAACTTGGCAATCTTGGCGACCCTTTCATATATAAAATAATCGGGTTTTCAGCAATTTGTTTTTTGATTTTATCGAGTGTTGTCATTTCGGTTGTCATGCGATTTCCTTGGTAATTTATTGTAATAATGCAAGCTATTTTAACGCACAATTGGGCTTGTTCCTACTGCTATCTTATAACCGAATTGCTTAATGGAGGTTTTTAGAGCAATTTATGGAGGCGTTGTTTTTGTGAAAAAACAGCCATAAAAAACTTTAATAAAATCAATACATTTCCTGACCGATTTTTGCTATGTTATTTTTATAGATTGCCGTGTGATTGTTTTTTAACTTTGTTTTGAGGGCCAAGTCAGTTGGTGTTTTTTGATATAACTAAAATCAAAAACCATTCGCACTCCAGTCGGGAAGTTGCAACCTAAGATGCGTATATCGCTGATTTAACAATATCCCCCTTACTTTCGTCCTTTTTATCAGCAAGCTTGCGTGACAATTTTAGGTTGAAAGCCTTGGGTAATGAATAAGTGCCGTGTTAGTAGTGCTCATTTTACTGTTAGGCATATTATGCCAAGCATTTAATAGATGCCATCAGTTGAATTAGCACCACTGTATTAAAGTACATAACAAACACTTATCCTGACCACCAACTGCTTGGTTATTCTTATTTATTTTAAGCTTAAGCCACCGCCAACCACGCTTTCAGCGTCGGCGGCGGGGGGGGGGCGGCGCGATTGTAGCTTCATCTCAACAACGCAACCCTAAGGGAAAATGCTCCCAACTTACGCGGGGGCTTTATTCTTTGTTAGATTGTCCTCTATCTGCACCATAACCGCCCCCGCGGCCTAAGGATTAAGGAATAAGATATAAAAGCTAAGGTGCGATGCAAACAGCGTGATGGCTGCGGCTGGCACTGTATCTGTCAACGTTGCCGTAGAACGAGTTGGCAGTGAAGCCATTGCTACCTGATGCGTCGCTTGTCCAGTAGCGGCCGCCGACGAAGCCCGTATCATTGTTGTAGCTGGACATGCGGCCCCACTCCGCGAAAAGACTAGCACCTATGTAACGCATGTAACGATTAACAGATGAACTAGGTGTGCCGCTATCTATACCATTTACACAAGGGAATGAGGAAGATATACCACACTTCGCGTTAGTTAAATCCTTAATCTGTGACAATTGGTAACCTAAACTTCTACACCAAGATGCTTGGTTAGACTGTGTATCCTCTTTATCACCACGATTGACGAACCACTGCTTTAACACAAATCCATACTTCACCTCATTACCACTACTAT